>QHOW01000184.1 GCA_003219435.1 Verrucomicrobiota bacterium
AAGGAAATTCCAAGGGAAGATTGTTTCGGCGCGACGCCGAAACCAGCACGCGAGACGCATGCGCTACCCGGATCCACCTTGTCCATCCTCGCGGTGCGTGCGAGAAACTTGTGATGCCAAAGGCAAAAACCAAGGCGGCAGCAGCGAATATTTACGCCGTCGTAGGCTCTGACGAAGCGGAAGTAAAACGCGCCGCCGCGGAGCTGGCGCAGACACTTACACCGCCAGATGCTGGCGACTTCGGATTGGAAATAATAGATGGCGTGTCCGAAAACGCCGATCAAGCGGCAGCGCGGATAAGATCGGCGATCGAGGCGCTCCAAACGTTGCCATTTTTCGGCAGCTCCAAAGTCGTGTGGTTAAAGAGCGCAAATTTCCTCGGCGACACCCAGGTCGGACGCGCCGCTGGCGTTCAATCAGCGCTCGAGGAATTTTCCGAACTGATCGAGAACGGCCTCGGGTCTGACGTCGTCTTCCTGGTCAGCGCCACTGAAGTGGACAAACGTCGCTCCTTTTACAGATCGCTGGTGAAACGGGCGGAGTTGCAGACTTTCAATCGGCTTGATTCCAGCCGGAGCGGCTGGGAAGAGGAAGCGATCGAAGTGGTTCGCCGTCGGGCCAAAAAAAGAAAACTGCAACTCGATGAAGATGCGCTCGATCTATTTGTTCTACTTACCGGTGGCGAGACGCGCCAGATCGAAAACGAACTGGAGAAGATCGACCTCTTCCTCGCGAACGGCGGCACAGCTTTTCAAGCCGTGCCGCGAGTCAGGGTCGAACTTGTCCGGGAACTGGTGCCGCTTTCGCGTGCGGGCGTCATTTTCGAGTTGAGTAACGCACTGGCAATGCGCGATCTGGAGCTCGCTCTTAAGCTTGTGCGGCGCTTATTGGATCAAGGCGAAAACGCCGTTGGCATTTTACTAGTCGCAATTCTGCCAACCGTCCGCAATTTGTTACTCACCAAGGATCTGATGGAACGTCATCGCCTCAAGCGCCCGCATTCGCCGTTTGAATTCATTTCTGTGATCAATCGTTTGCCTGCTGAGGCAACGGACCATTTGCCGCGCAAAAAAGATGGTTCGATTAACGCCTACCCGCTGGGAATCGTCGCGCAGCAGGCGCATCGGTTTGAAACCGAACGATTGGTCAGGGCCATGCAAGCATGTCTTGAGGCAAATCTTAAGCTTGTAACGACGCAACTGGACCACGAGCTCGTCTTAACCGAGACCGTAGTAAAGTTGCTCGGCTGATACTGTAGTGGCGCTCTATGAGCGCCGTCTGCTTTGGTTCCGGCGGTGTAGCCCGCCGCTACAAGAGTCGCTATGTGGAACCAATTTTCGCCGCCGTATAGATTGTAACGATGCCGCCACTGAGCGGTTGGGCGTTCGCATCATGGAAACCACTCGCTGCTATCAGTTGGCACATGGCATTGCCGCTCGGAAACTCTTCAATCGAGTCGCCAAGGTAATCGTAAGCGCTTTTCTCTCTTGTTAGAAAGGACCCGAGCAATGGCAGGCAGCGATGTAAATAGAACCGATAGATCGCACGCAAGATGGAGATCGCGGGCAATGAGAACTCAAGGATGAGCAGGTGACCGTTGGCCCTGAGCACGCGCGACATCTCACGCAGCGCCTCTCCCCAATCTTCCATGTTGCGCAAACCAAATGCGACCGAAACACAATCGAATGAACCATCGACGAATGGAAGTTTCATCGCATCGGCAACAACGGTTTGGTGCACACCTTTTCGTTTCGCCAGTTCCAGCATCTCCGGCAGAAAATCCACCGCTACAATTTCGGCCCCCGGCAATTTCTTTTGCAACGCGAGCGCCAAATCACCGGTGCCGGAAGCGAGATCGACAATCTCATTCGGTCGCCAGCTTGCCACTATTTCAGCAGCGCGTTTTCGCCAGGAAAAATCGATCCCGCAACTGAGCAAGTGATTCGCCAGATCGTAGCGGGCGGCGATGGATCCGAACATTTTCCGGACTCGCTCAGGGTGTGTTGCGATACTGGAGTTAGTCATTTCAAAATAGCTTTAAGACCAACTGGCAAGTTTGCGGCGGCCCGCCATCTCCTGCTATTACTTGAAAGGTAGTAGCAGGTGAAACCGGGGAGGAGAACTTCGAATATTGTTTTGTCATAAAAGTTTATTGCCATTACAGCCAACCCCGGCTATGTGACAAGATATGGATATATCTGTTGAAGCTTTACAAGAAGCCGTCTCGATTCGCCGGCAAATCGATACTCTGCAAAAACGTCTTTCCTCAATCCTGGCAGGTTCGCGTGCAGGCGCTGCGACTGCCAAAGGTGGCCGCCGCCCGATGCCGGCTGCGACTCGCGCCAAACTTGCGGCAGCCGCCAGAGCTCGTTGGGCGAGGATAAAGGGCCAAACAAAAGCAAAGCCTGCCGTGAAGAAAGGTGGAATTACTCCTGCCGGCCGAAAGCGCCTTTCCCAGTTGATGAAAGCCCGGTGGGCGGCAAGAAGAAAAGGCGCGGGCAAGTAATCGGTCTTTGCTCGCGAGAGGACTCGAACCTCCACGGGTTGCCCCATACGGTCCTGAGCCGTACGCGTCTGCCAATTCCGCCACGCGAGCAAAACGACAGCGGCCCTACAATGCGCATGGCCGCGCGAGCCGCAAGATCAAATCAACTTGCGCCAGGCAAAACCGATTCGATCCCTAGCCAAACTAGTCCGCGCGTCTCTTGCGGGCACGAACTTCCAGTTGATGCGCTTTGCGTACCTGGCCAAGAGACCGCAAGAGATCGGCGTAATTCAACACGACAATCTCGTAGTCCTGCGAGGGTTTTTCAGTCGTCTCCTCCCAAATCTTAAGCGAATCGCGATAAAGCTCAGCCGCTTTGGCGTAATCGCCACGAGAATGATAGACGACGGCAAGATTGCATTTTGATTGCGCGATATCCGGATGCGCCGCCGGGTGCAATTTCTCGCGAATAGCCAATGCACGAAGATGCGTTTCCTCCGCCTCGGTGTAGCGGCGTTCATTGGTGAAAAATACGGCCAGATTATTGAGGACTGACGCGACATCGGCATGCTCGTGCCCGAGCTGCTTCTCGTAAATTTGCAACGCTTGCAAATAGTACGGCTCCGCCGCTTTTTGGCGCCCCGATTTGCGCAAAATAAGGGCGATATTGTTCAACATTGTGCCAAGGTCGGAGTACGGGATCTCTTCGAGCTGAACTCCAGCTGCAATTGCTTTTTCGTAAAAGCGAATCGCCTCTTCAGATTGGCCGATGTTATCACATAAGAACCCAAGCCGGCGTGCAGAACGGAAGACAGCCCGTTGATCTGGGGGCTTTATTTTTTCCAGGATCCCATGGGCCTTCAGCAGACATGCTTTGGCCGCGGCATGGTCTCCTTTTTGATCGAGTAGCTCGCCTAGCTTTTCGAAGCTGGTTGCCAGCGGCAGGTGACCATCGGGAAAGGCGCGCTTGGCGACCTCGAGCGCTGTTTCAGCAACGCGAATTGCCTGTGGCAGACGGTTGGTGGCACGTAAGGTATCCAGTTTGTCATTGAGAATGGACCAAAGCTTTTCCTCCCCCTTCATCAAGCATCACCACCCCTCGCTCAGTTGAGTAACTAATCGGGTGGCCAAGTCCTCCGTAGCGAGTGGCAGCGCCTGCCGCTCATCAGTGGTCACATCGGTGCTGACAAAGAAACTAGTTGTTCCGACAACATCCGCGGGAGGCGCCAGCGTCGCTCCATCCCGGGTGACAAGCGTGTATCTCAGGCGCATGGAAAGATTAAATTCAGTGGTCTTAAGCACATTCCCGCGCACCGACCGTGCTGGCAGCCTATCGACTCGCGTGATTTCAGCTTTCAACGTGGCGTCTTCATCTCCCTTTCTCGCAATCTGAAATGTCCCGTCCTGTTGCAACTGTTTAATCACCGTATCAGTCACTAACACTTCGATATGCGGGAGGAGAGTTTTGTTTTCGAAGGTCGGAACGGCGATGGTGTGAATGTCGCGCAGGTAATATGGTTTGACCGGCCCAACGTGATAGCCAAGGCAGCCACCCAGGACAAAGCAGGCAAGGACTGCCGCAAAGATCGCTTTCACGGCGCCGGGGAGGCGGCCGCTTCGGGAGAGGCGGATGTCTCCGGAGCTGGAGACACGTCAGAGCTTGTGGCTGTGCCCGGCGAAGGCGATGGAGGTTCAGGCGCAGTTGTTGTGTCTGGGGCAAGCGAAGCAGGCGGCGGTAATGAAAGGTCAGTATCCGGCGAAGGTAATGGCGCCTGGTCGTTTGCCGAACCGGGCGTGGCCGGCCCGCGTTTGGCCATTCGATCTCCGGATGCGCCTCCCTTTTTGTTAGAGGTCCCTGCCGTGGCAACAATCGGCTGAAGAGCGGCGTCGCCCACCTTTGCCCGCAACTGGTCGATTCTCTTTTTAGCCCGGTCGCTTTCAGTCGAACCCGGCTGCTGACGAATTACCTCGTTGTAGTAGATGACGGCAGCGCGATAATATTTCTGCTTGTCGTAAAACTTGGCTACTTCGTAGGAACTGGTTGTTTGTTTGTGTTCAATTAGTTCAAGATCGGCGCGTGCTTGCCCCGCTTTCTCACTGGTGGGATAGCGAAAAAGGAAATCCTGAAAGGCGGTTCTGGCATTGGTGATGGCAGCGGCGTCTTTTGTGCCGGTTCGCGCAGCTTTAAACCAGA
>QHOW01000191.1 GCA_003219435.1 Verrucomicrobiota bacterium
CGGTCCGCCCATTCAATTATCGAGACGCCGTCGCCGAAAAAGTAATCGTCGAGTCCAAGCCGCGCGAGCGATGTCCGATCTTCCAGCCGAAAGAAATCGAAATGATAAACCGGCAAACGTCCTCCCGGGTATTCATGGACAATGGTAAACGTCGGGCTGGTGACTGTTGCGTCACTACCCAGGCCGGCAACGAGACCTTTAGTGAAAAGAGTTTTGCCGCTTCCCAGTTCGCCTTTGAGTGCCAAAATCGATCCAACATCGACATCTTTCGCAGCGAATTGCCGGCCAATTGTCTCGGTTTCAGCTGGGCTGTTGGAAATGAACGTAGCCACCGGGCAATGTTTGACGTTTGATGTTTGATCTTTGATGTAGCTGTCCAATTCGAGTGAGGGCCAGTTTCGGGAACTTTCTCTTCCAAGCGCGCTGCAATCGTCTGCTGTGGCGCGGGGAAATGGCAAAGAGCAATTCGTAATCTTCGCCTTCCGAGATTGCGCTATCGACCTTCGCGCCACGGGAAAGCGGTAAACTCTCCATTTCGATTTTGAATCCGACATTGCTGGCACGCGCCAGGCGCGGGAGATCAACGCCGAGCCCATCACTTAAATCCATCATCGCGTGGATGGCGAAGCTTTTTGTGAGCCATCGCGATTCCACGATCCGCGGAATGAATTGCAAATGTTTTTGTTTCACAGCGCCACCGAGCCGTCCGGTAACAAAAAGATCATCCCCAACTTTGCCGCCCCGGCGCGATAGCCACCGGCCTTTTTCAACAAATCCAACAATGCTCACGGAAATGGCAATCGGTCCTGGTGTGCCGCTCATTTCACCGCCCACGATACTAATTTTGAACCGTTTGGCGGCCCGGCGGAGGCCGCGATAAAGCTTTCTCACCCATTCGACCTCCGTTTCTTTCGAGGCGATCAGGGTAACCAGCGCAAATTGAGGCACGGCTGAAGTCGCGGCAAAATCGCTGAGTGGGCGCATCATTGCTTTCCAGCCGACATCGACCGGATTGGCCCCCGATAAAAAGTGCACGCCCTCGACAATGCAATCAGTTTTGAGCACGAGAAAGTTGCGGCCTGGAAACATTTTTGTCACAGCGCAGTCATCCCCCGCGCCTGCGACGACGGTTTTTCCCAAGCGCAGATGAGGCAGGAGTTGGTCAAGCAGCTTGTCTTCGCCGACGTCGCGCAGTTTCATTGCGAAACGAGCTCTGGGAAAGCGAGCACGACGAGCGTCACGGAATTGAAGAGCGAATGCATCGTCATTGCGACAAGAATGGAGCCGCTCCATTCGTAGGCAATCGTGAAACAGCATCCCAAAACGAACAGGGGAACGAAAGAGGGAAAATGCGCATGCGCAGCCGCGAAGAGCAGCGCGTTCACCGAAATTCCCAGAAACAAGCCGAGATAACGTTTGATTACCCGATAAAGGAAAAACCGGAAAAGAAATTCCTCAACGACCGGAGCAATCGCCACCGCAAACACAATGATCATGATTCGCTGCTCGATCGTGGGCGAACCGCTGAAGAATTCGACGATATTCTGCCTGCTTGAACCGCCGCCGAAAAAGCGCTGTGTAATCGCGTTGGCCAGTGCGATCAAAGGATACGCCGCCAACAATAGGATGATCCCTGTGCCCACGGCCCGAACAAACCCGATTTTGAAAAAACCGGCCAGTGAGCTGAGGTCAAACCCGCGAAGCTGCAGAAAAGTCATGATGAACAGCACGACGAACACCGTGAAAAGGAGATTTGCCAAAAGATTCCGGGAGCTGAGCTCGACAGAGGGATGTGAAGCCGACGCGCTGATGTTGAGCAAAAGAAAAAGAACTAACGCCGCAGCGAGTATTGCTTCGGGCAGCCCGAATGTCTTCGTCGGCCCACTCGCGGGGACCGATGTGCGAGCGCCGATCTGGCGAATCAGCGAGATGTAAACATAAACGCTGAGAAGAAGGTAAAGAAGCGCGAGAAGGTTTGCGGCGTAGGCCGGGGCGGCGCCGAACGCCGCGAAAAAGCAAGCGAATCGCATGCGTCTCGTTGCTTACGGCGCGTAATAGCCCGGCAGGAAATACGCGCGTCCCGATTCCAATTGTGGAACGAACTGCTTCGGAAGTTGCAGTTCGATTTTGGAGTCGGCCTCTCCAAATATTCGCAAGAACCGGCTCAGACTAAATGGCGGACCGTACTTCACAATTCTCGCTCCCGGCGCATTTCCCAATTGCCTGGCTTTAGCGAAGGCGTCGTCCAATTCACCAAGGCCATCGATCAGCTTATTCTCGAACGCGTCCTTCCCCGACAGGATTCGGCCGTCGGCGATCGTATTGCGTAGCAGATCGGCCGAAAGATTTCGCTCCTTTGCGACAATACCAAGAAACTTGTCGTAGGTTTTCATAATGAAACTCTGGACCAACTCGCGTTCCTCTGGAGTGATCGGCCGCGCCCCGTTGAGCATATCCTTGAACTTGCCGCTTTTGAAAACGACGGAAGCGAGTCCCACTTTGTTAAACAATTGCTCGTAGTTCAGCGTTTGAATGATCACACCGATGCTGCCCGTGATCGTCGTGTCGCTGGCCATCAAAAATTTGCCACCGCAGGAGACGTAATAGCCGCCCGAAGCCGCAAGCGATTCCATGTAAACCACGACCGGTTTCTTCGCGCGCGCTTTGACCAGAGCGCTGTAGATGGCATCGGAAGCGGTCACTTCGCCGCCGGGTGAATCGATTTCCAGCACGATGGCTTTGACCCGGTCGTCATCGCGGGCCTGTTGCAACGCGGCGCGCATGTCATCAACCATCGAATCGGAGACGCTGCCCGGGACCGAAGAGCTGATCAAACCCCGCATGGAAATGACGGCGACCTTGTCGGTAGCTCCGCGTGCGCCTTTCTGAAGCAGGATCTCACGGAAACGCGGGAGCGGTTCGATTTCCCTCACCCCGCCCCAGCGCTGAAACACTGCCGCCATCAGCACGAAGTTCACGAACAGACTGGCGCAAAGCGCAACGAACAAAAAAATACTGAGACAACCGAGCCTGCGATCCGCTGCCATAATGGCACGAAACTGCCGGAGAACTGCCACCCGCACAAGCGGTTTTCACGGATAGCGCACTGTGCCGTTGGCCATTAGGCATCGGAACTGTGTTCATCGTCCTCGAAGCACCGATAGCCGGCAACAGTGCGCTGTGATTGGTGTGCTATTTGCGTCAATTTTTGTGCGACCAGCACAAAGCTGATGCGCGATTTTTATGATGAGAGAACCGCAAAAAAGCCGCTCATGAATAAGGGTAACCGTGGTATTCGCGAAAGAGGGTTGCAGAGGCGTCTTAGCGGAAGGCCGAGAGCGGCCCGAAAAGACTGGTCCCGTGCCATCAAAGAGACATGGGGAGAGGAAATCGATGACCGCGAGGTTACGAACGACGATCGCTCTAACCGGGCCGAAGGACTCGTGTATGCCGCGTTGCGCGTCTGGGAACTGAAGCACGGGTTCGGCGATTAGTGTCTCCCGGCGAGGAAATTGGATACAGACTTTTCAGCTTCTCCAAGCGTTCTATCGCTGCGGAAAGAGCTTAAGCGTGATGAGAAATAGCGTGCCGCGCCCAGAGCGTCTTTAAGTACTCGAGCAATCAGTCCTGTTCACATCCGGCCGGAGCATCAAGCTACCGGCGCTTCGGCTGGGAGGCACAGTGTGCTTGCGGAGAGCTTTGATCCTCGTTTGCCTGGATCTGGCAAGCAGCTCGCCATAAGCCGACTTTTGAACCTCCTCGCAGACGATACTAAAATGGATGAACCGAGCGAAAAACATCAGGAGTCACCGATGACTGGAGCGTTCGCAGAACCCACACCGGGTTCTTCAAAGCGGCGTTCGAACCGTGTCTCTTTGTCAGTTTGCGCGATACGCGTACGCCGCACAGCCGCCTGGATGTGATTGACTCATTCTCAGAAAAGTTGCGGACCGCGCTCGCGCAGGATCCGGAGAAATATTCCTGCCACCGGCGATTGCAGCTAATGCTTATCTCCAAAGCGAAAGTAAGAATCGCGCAGCCTGAGTCGCTTTTATTCATAAGGAAACGCGGTATATGTCTTTGCTAATCCTGCGCCCGTAGCTCAGCCGGATAGAGCAACGGATTTCTAATTCAAGAAAGAGTTTTTGCGCGTATTTTCATTGCGTTGCACAGCATCGCGCACGCTAGGTAATCGAGACCAATACCATTCGCACAGCGTTACGTGGACTTGCGTATTTTTGCAGCAAAAAATCATCAGGCCGTAGAAAGAGACCGTGAAATCTCGTCCCCTTCAGATCCCGCACA
>QHOW01000182.1 GCA_003219435.1 Verrucomicrobiota bacterium
CTTCATCTTGTTGTAGAGCGTGGCACGCTGGATGCCGAGGCGTTCGGCTGCTTTCTTCTTGTTGCCGTGACATTCTGCAAGCGCCTGAAGAATCGTGTCTCGCTCGACATCATCGAGACTCTGCACCCCTGTTCGTCCGGCGGCCGCCGGACCACGCTCTGTCTGTTGGAGCACTGTTGGCAGTTGAACTTCGGCGGGCAGCTCCTTGACACCGATCAAGCCCTGCCGCGCCAGCACGACCGCGTATTCAATTGCATTCTGCAGTTCTCGCACATTTCCCGGCCAGGCGTAATCCAGTAACTTTTGAAACGTGTCGGGCGCGATGTCTGGCTCGGGCTTCCCGAGTTGTTGAGCAAACTGTCTGAGGAACTGAGCGATGAGGGGCGGAATATCCTGCTTCCGCTCCCGGAGCGGGGGCACTTCAATTTGAAAGGTGTTCAGCCGGTAGTACAAATCGGAGCGCAGGCGGTTCTCGGCGAGTGCCTGCGCAATCGGCCGATTGGTAGAAGCGATCACGCGAAAATCAGCCTTCATGGTGCGCGTGTTCCCAAGCGGCCGATACTCGCGCTCCTGCAGCACGCGCAAAAAACGCGTCTGCAGATCAAGAGGCATGTCCGAGATTTCGTCCAGGAAAAGCGTGCCGCCATCGGCCGCTGCGATCATTCCAGGAAAATCGTGCATCGCGCCGGTAAATGCTCCCTTCACATAACCAAAAAGCTCTCCTTCAATCATGGTTTGTGGAAACGCGGCACAATTCAGCTTGACCATTTCTTTTCCAGCGCGCCGGCTGCGGGCATGAATCGCGTTGGCAATGACCTCCTTGCCCACGCCGCTCTCACCTGTGATGAGCACGTTTGCGTCCGACGGCGCCATCGCGCTGATCAATTCCTCTATCTCTTGCATCGGCTTGCTGTTGAAAATTGGCGTGGCCCGTGTCTCGGCAATTTCCAACCGCTTCTCGAGTCGCTCTGTTCTTTCCCGAAGTTTCTCGGCCTCTCGTAAGAGGAACTGCTTCTCCAGCGCGTTTTCGACCAGACTAAGCAATTCTTCCGGCGCGTACGGCTTGCTGATAAAATGGTATGCACCCCGTTTGATCGACTCGATGGCATTGTGCAAAGAGTCGTGTGCCGTCAAAATAATGACCTGCATGTCTGGCAGCTCGGTCTTGATCTGATCGAGCATTTCCAGTCCTTGTGCGTCCGGTAGTTGGAGATCGAGTAAAACAAGCGACGGAGATTTTGATTTCAGTAATTTTAATCCCTGGGACGCGGTGGGAGCAGTATCGACTTGATAACCATGCCGCTGGAGAAGCGCTTCAAGCGTCATGAGAACCGGACGCTCATCGTCAATGATCAGGATCCGATGGTTCTCTATTTTCATTTCAGGGATCTGCGTTGTTCGTAGAAATATTTGACGGACGCTCGCGCCGAATCATCGATGCAGCGCGAAGATTAAGCTTTTTCGCGCGACAATGGCAAGATGAGCGCCGTAACGAGCGCCGAAGATTTTGGATCATATTGAGCATGCAATTCGCCGCCGTGAGCCTCCACAATGGTGCGAACGCGATTCAGGCCAAGACCGTAATGGCCGTGACTGACTTTTCGAAGAGGTTCGCGTCCCCAATTTTTGGTGGATAATTCAAATCGATTTTTTGGCTCCTGAAGCGTAAAGAGGAACCGGTCTTTGTCGATCCTCACCTCCGCAGCAAGCGCGTCTTTGCCGCGCTCGTGACAGAATGCGTTGGCAAAAAGCTCGATGATCGCCTCCTGCAAAAGTTGCGGATCGATATTCAGTACCGCGTTGCCCGGCTGGACGCCCCAGTTAATCTCGGACTTCTCGTTCGGGAACTTCTGCGCGATTTTCTTGCGTAAGTCCTCGACAAAATCCGAGGCTTGGTAGGAGATCAGGCTGGGTCTGACCTCACCCAGACCCACTGAAACTTTTTGCAAGATCGACGTCAGTCCGGAAATCATTTCACGCAGACGATGGAGCTCGCCTTTAAGTTTTGGATCCCCTTCTAGCTCACTGACGTAAGCGGACTGAAGCTCGATTGCGTTTAGATGGTTGCGCAGATCGTGACCGAGCTGCCGGATAAAGCGGACCACATCAAGCCACGGAACGCTTAATGAATCGCTCGGATCTTCAGGAGATGGCTCTGCCATATCGCGCCCCGAATTTAGCAGATCGGCAAGCTACGCGCTTGCCCCCCAACGCCTAAGTCATTCCTGGTTAGGCGAAATCGATTGTAGGGCAGGCGCTCCGCCTGCCAGGGCGGTCGGGTCTTCACGAATCGGAATTTGCCAGCGAGAATTGATCGTCAGTCGGTTGTTCGCCAGGCCTGATCCGAATGCGCGAGTCATTGCTTGCCAGATGCCGCAGCGCATGAAACACGTCTTCGGGATCCTCATCGATGGAACGCGCAATCTCTTCCGCGGTTTTGACGGCGCCGGCACGGAGTTGCCCGCGCACTTGCTGCTGCAGCTGTAACAATTTCGTTGCGGCTTGTTTCCCGGCTTCAACGCCGGGCTGATCATAGGCGTTGATGTTTACCAGTGACGCATAGAAGCCCACCGCGCGCTCGTAGAGCGCGATCAATGCGCCGACGTTAAACGCGTCTACCTCGGGAATGCTCACTGTGATGGATTCCCGCCCATTCTCATAGAGCGCGCTGCGGGTCCCGCGCAAAAAACCCTGAAGATAATCGCCGCTCGCCATTCCTTCCTCGACTTCGAACGGCTGCGCGCCCGAGGCGGGTCGATCTTTGCGAACTTCGATGAAGGTCACAAAAAAATTCAGGACGCCATCACGCAACTGTTGGACGTAAGCATGTTGATCGGTCGAACCTTTGTTGCCGTAAACAGCGATGCCTTGGTGCACAATGTTTCCATCGAGATCCTTTTCTTTCCCCAACGATTCCATCACCAGCTGTTGCAGATATCTGCTGAACAACGCCAGCCGATCTTTGTAGGGGAGGATCACCATATCTTTTTCACCTTTGCCATGGCCGGCGTAATACCACACTAGGGCCAGAAGCATCGCAGCGTTTTGTCGCGCTTCAGGAATTCGCGTCCGTTCATCCATCTCCGATGCGCCCACGAGAAAATTGTCAATGTCAAAGCCTTCCAGCGCCATCGGAAGAAGCCCAACCGCGCTCATCACGGAGGTGCGCCCGCCAATCCAATCGTACATTGGGAATCGGGCGATCCATTTATTCTTTTCTGCATACTTATTTAATTCGCTCCCGATGCCGGTTACGGCCACAGCGTGCTTACCGAACGGGAGGCCTTTCTCTTCAAATTTCGCTTCCGCTTCGAGCATTCCATTTCTCGTTTCCTTTGTCCCGCCGGATTTGGAGACCACAATGACGAGCGTCTGCGAAAGATAGTTGTCGATCTTGTCGAAAACGCGGTCGAAACCATCCGGATCGGTGTTGTCCAGGAAATAGATATCCATTGGGTCGCGCGTTGATCCAAGAGCGTCCGACACGAATTGCGGTCCGAGTGCCGAGCCACCGATCCCGATATGAAGAATATGCTCGAAACGTTTTCCGTCTTCGGCGGCGATTTTTCCGGCGTGAACATCCGCCGCAAAACTTTTGATGTGCGTGATCGTTTCTTCGATCTCTGCGCGAATTTCCGCGTTTGGCGCCAGCGCCGGATTTCGCAGCCAGTAATGACCGACCATGCGCTTCTCAGTGGGATTGGCGATTGCTCCCCCCTCCAGCTCTCGCATGGCCGCAAATGCTTTCTCAATCTTCGGCTGCATTTTCTCGAAGAAATCGTCCGGAAATTTCATCCGGCTGATGTCGAGAGAGAAATCAAGATCGCGGTAGTACAAAAAATATTGTTGGAAGCGCTGCCAGCGCGATGAAGAAGCCATTGTTTAGAAATGCGATGATTGACCGATACTAAACGACAGAAGTGCGTTAACTCCAATGTGAGTCTCCGAATTCGTCAAACTCAGCCGTTCTCACAAACTTCTAGGGAAAGATCATACGCGAAATTCACATTGCAGCCTTGAATCGCGCCAATAACTTCGCGGTATCATGGTGCGCGCACACGGGAAGACAGGCTTGTCCCATTTGTTTGCAGGGCTGATCGCGCTTGGCCTCGCGGGAATGGTCTTGTTCGGAGGTGAAATGGCTGTCATTCATCTCGAACACGACACCGTTCTCTCGACCGCTCCCGATCTATTTTCCCTCAAAAACCAGGGACTGGCTTTTCAACGTGCGGCCGCGCGGGCGCCGAACGTATTGCCGATTTATGGCAGCTCAGAATTATTGGTCCCCGCTGTTCCGGAGAAGGGAAATAACTTTTTTCGCATTGCGCCGACAGGTTTCCAACTTTCGCCCGTCGGCAGCGGAGGCGCTAACCCGCTGATCATGTTGCAAAAAGTCAGCGCACTCGGCTCGCACTTACGCGGCAAAAAGCTTGCCATCTCGCTTTCGCCCGGCTGGTTTTTTACGGCCAAGCCCAGTTGGCAAGGGTACAAGGGAAACTTTTCACCGATGGCGGCAACCGAAATGGTGTTTGGTACCGCGCTCGACTTCGACCTGAAACGAAAAATCGCTTCGCGCATGCTGGAGTGCCCGAGCACACTCGAAGAGAGGCCGCTGCTTGAATTCGCGTTGGAACGGCTGGCGTCGGGCCGCTGGCTC
>QHOW01000180.1 GCA_003219435.1 Verrucomicrobiota bacterium
GTACCAGAAGCGGTCGCCGTCGCGCAGGCGCTCGAACTGATCCTTTAGAATCGCTACGAGGGTCGGCCCAACCATGGCATTACCCTGGTGGTTTTCGACAACCATTCCCACCCAGGCATCAATGTCATCCACGGTGGTATAGGCAGAGGCGAGTTTGGCTTGCATGCTGGTGTCGGAGGTGAGCTGGGAAAACGACGTGTAGGCCGACAAACCATAATCGAGACGGACTTGATTAAACCGTGGCAGCCCTTGATCCCGCCCGCGCTGGATGTTAAGCGCAGCCAAGTAGAACCCCGTTCCGAGGATCGGATTGAAGTTCCTCACGGCGTCAACAATCAGGCCGTCGATTTCCTCCGGCCGCTGGCGGGCAAGGCCGCGCAGATAGGGTTCGACTCCGACGCTGGTGATTTGGGCTGGTTGAAAAAAGGAGCTGCCTAGGAGAAGGGCGCCGATCGACCGATTGTTGGAATCAAGCCGTGATACTGTCGAGGTCAGTAAGCTGTGACCAAAGCGGAAGGCGGCGGCAGAGAACACGTTGGCGATCCTCGGATCCACGTTTTCATTGTAGCCGACATATGGAGTAAGCGGTGCTACGATTAGTCCGGGCACGAAGTCTCGGTAGGTTATCTCCTGGATCTCCGCGCACACCACTGCCCGGGCTCGGAAATAGAGTCCATCATCGTCGAGTGTCGGCTCGCGACTTTTGAAACCATCTGCCTGGAAATTATGCTCGCGCATGAAGAGGGTCTGCAACGCGGTGAGGGGGCTGTTTTCGTTCACCCGCACATCGCCGCCGAGGAAAAAAGTGGAGCTGGTATCGGGTTGGTTAGGGAACCCGTTCACATTGAACGGCAGGAAGTTACCGGTGCTGACTTTCAAGTGGCCAGTCCCGTCCAGCGTCCGCAGCTCTTGGGCGCGGGCGGTATCCGATCCATAAACCTGTGAAGCATCAATCCAGTGGGTGTTTGCGTTCACCTGTTGACGCACACCATTTACATCGTGGACGAAAGTCGACCGGGAAAAGGCGATCGTCGCGGTCCCGGTGCAATTGGGATCAAAGGACGGATCGCATGCCGGAATAGGGATGTTGAACGTTTCCGTCGGCACCGCAATGGGAGTGAGAACCATGTCGTGATCGATGAACTGGCCCCACGCCCACCAGTAGGCGGACGGGAACTTAGGGATGGGGTTTGAAGCGGTCTGGGCATTGACGAGGTTGCTAATGTCACGCGTGCCTCTTTGGCCCGCGCCCGCGGGGGTGTCTAGGCCGTCCCCGTATGCATTCGTCGTTGTACGCAGGAGTGGCGTGTTGGCCGAACCCAGCGTCGGATTAATCAGGTTATTGTTTGTCCCGTCGATGGTGCGGAACTCCAGCGGGAATATGGCCGCAGTGGCCGCGCGCGGTAACAGCGGCGGAACTGTCTCCTGGGAGGAAGACACGCCGGTTTCCGGCATGAAGGAATGAAACGCGTTGAAGATTTCTTCATTAGCCAGGTTGCGGTCGGCGTCCTGGATCAGCGGAGCCGGCGGATCAAATGAACTGGCGAGAGCGCTACTGGTGAGCGCGCAGACAAAGACAATCAAGCAAAGGTTCTGTCGGGGGTTCATGTAGCCTTTCTATGGAGGTTCATTGAGTTAATAGGAAAGTAGTAGTAGTTATGCGCCACAGGGTAAAAAAAAAGCAAGCTTTTTTTTGGCAATTAGCATCGTCTCCCCTCTAATCGCCCATGACGCACGAAGAGCGCGCATTTTTTTCCATTATTGGAGCAGAGGCGCAGCCAAAGATTTGGCGCGAGCCGTCAAAGGCGGGCTATTGGCTGGTGGATTGCCTAAGGAGGGTTCGCTGGTCCAAAATTGAGCAACAGCTAAACGGCTCTCCCGCAGCCCAAACTAACTCCGCGCGGTTATTTCCGCAGCAAATAGAGGCCAGCAATGGCGAGCACAATGCCCATGAGCCTTTGCCACGAAGGCGTTTCGTGAAAAAAGAGAATCCCGGCAAACGCCATGATCGCTGCGCCCCCCGCTAAAATTGCGGGGACAGAAGAGAGCGGCCCGCCTTTTTGAAAGAGAAGAAAAAACGCGATTGTGCCCGCGCCCACGCAGATGCCGGTGAGAACAGAATAGAAAATTCCTTGCGCACTGGATTGCTGATTCCAACGGCTCGCCAACCAAAGAAACACGAGATAAAATAAGATCGATAATGCGGCTGTGGCCTCGACAACGAATCCGCCCAATCCTTCGCCGATGCGATCCGCAGCGAGCCGTGTAAAGATTTGATGCGCCCCGTATAGAACAGCAGCGACAACTGCATACCAGAACCAAGGCGCCACAACATGAGAAGCTAGACCATGAAATGGATCACTCGCGAGAAAATTAAGGTGGACCGCGTGGCCTGCCCGTGGTTAATCCGAAATTTTATCGATTCAGATGCCGAGTTTGTCTTTCTCCCACATGAGACAGATTGGGCTAAGATCGACAACGGTATCGTCTTCGACGTCCCGAATTGCGAGCTTGGCCATCACGGCGAAGACGTTTCGTTCAACTCAATCCTAAAAAAATACAAGCTCACTGATCCGGCGCTCGTTCTGCTCGGCGAAATTGTCCGAGCAGCCGATTCGCACCCGAACAGCCCGCATCAAGCTGGCGAAGGCTTACGCTGGATTGCGAGCGGGTTCGGCGCTCTGGGGTTGCGCGATCATGAAATCCTCGAGCGCGAGTTCGTTGTTTACGATGCGCTTTATGCAGAGTGCAAACGCCGGGTCAGCAAACCGTGAGTCCCGCGCGCTGGCTTGCTGATTTTCTCGGGCTCAAACGTAATCTTGTCGTCCTGCTCGTCGCCATTTTTGTGATCGGCGCGGGCGAAGAGCTTTGGATGCGTTTCGTGCCGAAGTATCTGCAGGCAGTCGGCGCGACCGTGTTAGTCATTGGTCTTTACGATGCGCTGCGAACTTTGCTCGGGGCGATCTACGCTTATCCCGGCGGAGTACTTGCCGATCTTTGGGGACATCGGCGCGCATTTCTCGCGTTTAATTTAATATCAATCGTCGGTTACGCGCTGGTCCTGTGCATTCCGCATTGGGGCGCGGTGATTGCAGGAATGTTTCTATTCCTTTCCTGGACCTGTTTTTCACTGCCCGCGACCTTTTCACTCGTCGGCGCGACACTCGCGGCCAGCCGCCACTCCATGGGTGTCGGCCTCCAATCGGTGATCAAGCGGTTGCCGATCATGATCGCGCCGGTTTGCGGCGGAATATTAATCGATCGCTTCGGAATTATCGGCGGTGTGCGCATCGCGCTCCTGATCTCGATCTTTCTTTCGACGCTCACCATTCTTGTGCAACGCCAACTGCGTGAAGAGCCGAAGCCAGAAGTTGCGGCAAACGAGCGGTGGAGTTTTTGGCGGAGCCTGCGCGAATTCAACGCGCCGATGCGCCGGTTGCTTCTGAGCGACATCCTCGTCCGCTTTTGCGAGCGTATTCCCTATGCCTGGGTGGTGATCTTCGCCATGGATTATATCGGCGTGAGCGCGAAAGGAATTGGGATACTAACGGCCGTGGAAATGCTTGCAGCCATATTGTGCATTATTCCCGCCTCCCACTTCGCCGATCGATATCGCCGCGAGCCTTTCGTAATTGCGACTTTCGTGATGTTCACTCTGTTCCCGATCAGTTTACTCGTCTCGCGAAGCTTTTCCGCTCTTGTCATCGCGTTTATGATTCGCGGCTTTAAAGAATTTGGAGACACGTCACGCAAGGCGCTCATTATCGGATATTGCGACCCGCAGCGTTGTGGGCAAACGGTTGGCGCATACTATCTGGTTCGCGATCTGATTGTCAGCGTCGGTGCGATCGTGGGGGCTTATCTTTGGAAGCTAGGACCGGGGCTGAATTTTCTCGGCGCGGCAGCTCTCGGGGCCGCCGGAACGATTTTCTATCTGAGAACGATCCGCCAGAGCCGGCAATCATTCCTAAATGATTTAAAAAAAGAGTTGGAGATGCGCCGAAGACCGCCGACATGACGGTGACAAAATCACCGGGTTGCGTGGCCACAAACTGTCGTCTTCTTCCCCTATGTAACGTTTGTAGCGTTGTAATTCTCTTAACGGTTTTACGAAAACATGCCTCGCTTCATCGCACGTCGTCTCCTGCAAGTGGTAACGGTGCTGTTCGTCATTGAGACGAATGAAACCCTGCTGATGGTTGATGCACCAACGGGCAGCAACGCGCTCAACCAGGCACGCGAATTCCAAAACGCAATTGAACTGACTGGTCTCATCGTCACCAAGCTCGATGGCACCGGCAAGAGCGGCATCGTCGTGGCGATCCCGGATGAGCTTGGAATTCCAACGCGCTTTGTCAGCACCGCCGAACAACTGGACGATTTCGCGCCGTTCAACGCTCGCGAATTTGTCGCGAACATGTTGTAGTCTGGAGCCAAACGCCGTGGGTCAAGCAATCAAAGCGGCAATCCCCCCGGAGGAGACTGTCCCTGCCGTCGAAGCGACAGGCCTGCGTGGTTTCCTGGCGAAATTCACCGTGCTGAAGGGCGCGCAACGCGGCTCACCTTCCTGATCAAGTTCCTCATTTACACCGCTTACTCGGTCACGAACAAAACGATGGTCCTTTGGCTGTCGAAGGATCTCGGTTTTAACGATCAGGCGGCGGGAGCGCTCGTCGGCTGGGTCTGGGCGCCGGCGATGACTGTCTTTACGTTGCTCGCCGGCTCGCTCACCGACGCGATCGGATTGCGTCGCACTTTTTTCTTCGGGGTCGCCATCTGCACTGTGGCGCGCAGCGTAATGGTTGTCACCACGATGCCCTGGCTCGTGCTCACGTGCGGTGTTCTTCCCCTGGCAGTCGGCGAAGCTCTCGGCACGCCGGTGCTGCTGGCGGCAACGCGGCGCTACTCCACGGTCGCTCAGCGGTCGATCTCGTTCTCGGTCATCTACGTGGTGATGAACATCAGCTATGTCGCCGCGGGATGGATATTCGATTACATCCGCCAGCTGAGCTTCCGCGTCAGTCTGTTTGGGTTTGAACCAACTACATACCAGCAACTGTTCATGGTCAGCCTCGCGTTTGAGATCGTGTTGTTTCCGGTAATCTATTTCCTCCGCCGCGGAGCGGAAGCGAATAACGGAGGCCCTGTGATTGATCAATCGTCCCGCAATCGCGGGACTGCGCCGGGTCTTTGGAAAGGCATTGGGGAGACGGTGCAGCAAAGCGCCATCGACGCAGCGCATCTTTTTCGGCGGTTGGTCGGTCAATCCGGCTTCTACCGGCTGCTTCTTTTCTTCCTCTTCATCGGATTTCTCAAAGCCATCTTTTTGCAGATGGATTATGTGTTTCCGAAGTTCGGCATTCGCGAGCTCGGGCTGAACGCGCCCGTCGGCAAGCTTTCCGCAATCAACGCGATTGTCATTATTTTGTTGGTGCCGATCGTGGGCGCGTTGACGCAAAAGTTTGTAGCCTATCGGATGGTGGTGATCGGCGGAACGATCTGTGCTGCAGGAGTATTCATCATGGCGCTGCCGACGGAATGGTTTCAGCCCGCCGCTAACAGCGTGATCGGGCAATGGCTCGGGCATGGCTATCTCGGATTGCGCGGGAATATTCATCCCTACTACATCATGGCTGCGCTTTATCTGATGGTGTTTTCGGTGGGAGAAGCTTTCTACTCACCGCGTGTGTACGAGTATGCCGCGGCGATTGCGCCGACAGGGCAGGAAGCATCCTACGGCTCGCTGGCGTACCTTCCATTTCTGGTGGGCAAACTCCTCGTCGGCGCTGGTGGCTGGCTGCTAGCCGCGTTCTGTCCAGAACACGGTCCGCGGCGTCCGGGAATGATGTGGCTGATCTTTGCTCTGGCAGCGACAGTCGCGCCAGTGGGATTAATTGTGTTCCGTCGATACATTCGCGTTCCCGAAGCTGGCCGGCAGGATTAAGTGATCGTGTAGGCCCTGCGTGCGTCCCCGGTCTGCGACCGATCGCCACAAAATGTCGAAGCACGAAGTAATCGCAAGTGTCACACAAAACGCGCGAAGCCCCCGTTTCGGCATTTGGCCTTCGTCATTGATTCGGGCATTCGTCATTCGAGCCTCCTCATTCTGTGAATCTCCTCGGCAAGAGCAATCCGCGCTTCGCTCTCGTGGCGTCGATTCGTGGTCTAGCCGCTACTTGAACGCATTCGCACCCGGCCAGTTTTCCGCTTCTTTACGAATCCATTTAAAGGAAATGGATGTAACGCCTGCTCGGCCGGCTGGGAAACTTTTTCTCAAGGCGTGAACGGCAGAGCGTGAGGGTCTAAATCTAAGCGCCGGAGATCAGGGAATGAACAGCAGACATTTACTTCAAAGCCGCGGTTCGCATAAGACTCTGTGGATCGCTTTGTTTTCGGCCGTTCTTGTGGTTGTTGGCTCGATTTTGTTCGGCTATGCTCAAGGGCAGAAGAAAGAAGCCGAGAAAATGAATTCGACTAAAGCAGTTCCCAATGATGCCGAATTGCGG
>QHOW01000181.1:0-560 GCA_003219435.1 Verrucomicrobiota bacterium
TAATTGCGCCGGTTAAGCTCGGATTGGAGCGCGCCCCTTATTTTAAAATTAAAATTTCTTTTTTAGCTTGGGCGGACACGTTTATTTTGGAGCGAGGGAGGCAACGATTTTCTCGAAGCACGGATCGCCGCGGAGCGGGTCCCACCACGGCAGCAGCTTCAATTCACCGTAGCAGAGGTAACCCGGCAGCCGGGTAGCGATCGCCAGTTGTTCGCACGCTAGATCGTTCTCGCCAGTCCAGGCGGCGATCATCGCGAAATATTCAATCATGTGCAGGCCATTGATGGAATCCTTTGCAACGGGAAGCACCTCGACCGCGCGTCGGCCTTCCCGCAGGGCCTGCTCTTTTCGCCCGAATCCCGCGTCAATTAAGCCAAGGATGCAGAGTGCCGGGCCATAATCTGGCTGGGCTTGCACGCGCTTCTCTTGTTCTGCGCGGGCGGCAGTGAACGCAGCGCGCGCTTTAGCATCATCATTCGTCATACGTGCAATCAACCCTTCCCCAAAGTTGCGCCCGAAATTCACCGCGTCATTCCCGAAAGTGTTTTCACCAAGTGCCT
>QHOW01000181.1:566-8405 GCA_003219435.1 Verrucomicrobiota bacterium
CCGCACTGGCATCACGCTCAGCCAAAGCGTAACGGAACCAACTGTCCGCGACGGTCGCAACCGCACCAGGGTTTTCCGCCCGAATCGACTCGATGAGTTGGTGCATTGGGCGCGGATCGGCTTTCCAGTCAAGATCGAGAGCTGCTCGCGCTATTTTGGTGTCGGTGTCGTTCGGATTGATGGCGAGACAGCGATCCAGGAGGGCAGCCTCCTCGGCGTAACGCCGCAAAAGTTCTGTAATCATTGCGACCTTCTGAGCGACGTATAGATTGCGCGGGTCCAGTTGGAGCGCGCGCTCAAGATTGCGCAAACATTCCTCATACTTCCCCTGGCGAACTTGGATTAAGCCGGTCAACTGGAAGATTTGCGGATCATTCGGTAACGTTCGGCGGGCTATGTTCAGCTCAGCAAGAGCGCCATCGTAGTCGAGGTGGCCGCGAAAGAGATTTTCGCCGCGCGCAAGGTGGGCTTCGCCCGCGGTGGGACGCAGACGGAATGCTGCCTGGACCGCAGCTTCTGCCAGCGCCAGCCGCGCGGGAGTGTGATCAAAACCCAGGAAATAGAGTTGGTCGTGGGTATAAGCCAGTTGGCAGTAAGCTAGGAGAAACGACGGATCACGCGCGACGGCTTGGTTGAGGAGGTCAATCGCTTGAAGGAATTTTTGCCCGAGGCCAGTGCTGAAGGTTGTTAAGACGAGGAGAGACTTGGCCCGATTGTAGAGAAGGAACGCGGTAAGGTTAGTTGTGGGCGGTTGCTCAATGGGGGTTTGCTCGCTGACAGAAAGCTTCGCTTGAAGCTGGTTAGCGATCGCCTTCGCGATATCGCTTTGTATGGCGAAGACGTCGGCCAGATCGCGATCGTAACCTTGCGCCCACAGGTGCGCGTCGGTGCGCGTATCGACCAACTGTGCGTTAACCCGCACGCGATTGCCAAATCGCTGAACACTTCCTTCCAGCACGTGCGCCACTCGCGCGCGATCCCGCTCTTGTACTCCATCACTGAAGTCCGACTGATCACTTTCAGACGGGCGATCCGGGCCAGAGCGGTCAGAATTTCATCCTGCACGCCATCCGTGAAAAAGGCGTTATCTGGATCCCTGCTCAAATTCTCAAACGGCAGCACCGCAATGCTCTTCTCCGGTGCCGGAGTACGTGGCGCGAGGAATTGCTCCCGCAGCAGCCAAACCACCGCGAACGCGAGCAGAAGAGTCGCACCGAAGGCGCCCGCCAGAATTGGATTGCGTCGCGACCAACGCCAAACTCGAGCTGGCGCTCGCACAGGCCTCGCGCTAATTGGCCGGCCCTCAAGCCACCGCTCGAGATCTTCCGCCAGCGCCGCGGCACTCTGATACCGCGCTTTCGGATCGCGTTCGAGGCAACGCGCGCAGATCGTCTCCAGGTCACGATCGATCCCACCACTGTGGGAGAGTGAGCGCAGCTTGGGCGCGGGCTTTTCGCTGGCCTGTTGAATCACAGCCAGCGCGTGTTCGCCCAGAAACGGCGGGCGCCCGGTGAACAGATCGAACAAGACTGCTCCGAGACTATAAACGTCCGCTGCTGGAGTGAGCTTAGCCGCCGGTCCTTTGGCTTGCTCGGGGGCAATGTAACCAGGCGTGCCGAAGATTGTGACGGTACTGGCATCGAGCCATTTGGCTAATCCGAAGTCGGTCACGAACGGCTCGCCACGAGCGTCGAGCAGGATGTTTCCCGGCTTAAGATCGCGATGCAGAACCCCGTGCTCATGCGCGTATTGCACAGCACGCGCAACTTTGGCCATCATTCGGACGCATTCGCGCGGTTCATTGCGCAGAGCCGGCCCGGCTTTTTGCAAGCTCCCCCCTGCCGCATACTTCATGCTGAAGAACGGCAGCCCGTCTTCGCCATGGCCTACTTCATAGATGGGAAGAATATTCGGATGATCGAGACTGGCCGCGGCTTCAGCTTCACGTCGAAAACGTTCACGCGTCTCGCGCGAATCGGCGTGGTAGGACACCATTCGCTTGAGCGCGACGATGCGACGTGAATGGCGCTGGCGCGCGCGATAAATCACGCCCATTCCGCCGCGCCCGATTTCCTCCAAAATCTCGTAATTGCCAACCCGCCAGTGCGTATCCTGCACTTCGTCTTCGACAAGGATCGCTTCAAAGGATTGGCGCGATGCCTCGCGATCACCATCCAGTCCCTCCCGTAGTGTGCAGTTCAGGCAAAGTCCATTGCCCAACTAGCGTAGTCGCGCCGCAGCGCCGGCACTTGGCCGGCCCTTCAGTGACGTCCGCGACCGAATCAGACAGGCCGTGGAGATTCATGTTTTAACCACTAATGGACACCAATGCACACGAAGTCAGAAGTCAGAGGTCGGAGGTCGGAGGTCAGAAATTCGTGTTTATTCGTGTTCATTCGTGGTTAGACGACTGCCTCCGTGCTGGCGGGGAGCGTCGCGCATAGATGCCGAATTTCGCCTTCCACGTCGCACGGGTTTTCGACGGTCTGCGCGACTTCTTCGCAGATGAGCCAGCGATAACGGCGCCGCAGATTGTGAAGTTGTTTTTTTACCACCGACTCCTTTATCCCCAATATCCTCGCAAGATCGTGATACGAAACATCTGTGCGATCCGTGGCGAGATGAACACTCAACGTCTCAAACAATCTGAGCCGCCCTCTGCTTTGACATTCTTCGCGCAGACGCCGAAGCGCTTGTTCGACAACTGTCACAGCCCAGCGCAGATCGAACAGTTGCTCCGGAGACCATGAATTGAGTGCCTGGGGTGTGATGGACAATTGCGACGGCCACGAGACAAATTTCACGTCGCCGCCGCGCTTGCGCGCATCCAATTTCTCAGTCGTATGCCCCAGGAAATCTTGCAGTGCCTTCAGCAGCAGCGAGCGGAAACGGCCGCGCTCCGGATCGGCGCGCTGAAGAAGAGGTCCTTGAAGCAGGCTTGTGAAAAAATCTTGTGTGAGATCCTCTGCATCGTGGGTCGAATAACCGCGGCGGCAGATATAGGCGAAGATTGGCCGCCAATACGTCTTGCATAACTCACTCAAGGCATCGCGCGCCGCGGCGCTTTCTATTTCCGAATCGGCGCAGGCGAGCACCACGCACCAGCGCGTCGTGCTGAACCGCCCCGGACTATGCTCGGCCGTTTCTGCCACATCTGGGTTCACGCCATTCCATCCCTCTTATTTCCCAAATTCCTTTAGCAAGCTTTTTCCTCAAAGTCAGAGAATTTCTAACCCCTAATACACACGAATACACACGAATTTTTGACCTACGGAGATCTATCCATTCTGATTTCGTGTCCATTGGTGTCCATTCGTGGTTAAACAACTTTTTTGAAAATTTTCGGGAACTTCGCCCCGGATTTCCGGCCAACGATGGCGAATTACAAACCGTAGAGAAAAGCGTTAACCCGGGTTGTGCGCCTAGCTCGGCGCAATCGAGATCAACCACACGGTTGATTGGTCGAAGGTGTAATACAGAGATAGCTCCAAGTCGCCAACCGGCGCCATCGGCAGGACCCACACGTTGGAATTAGGTGCGATGTGCAGGCCGATTTCAGGGTCACGCGCGAGCACAAACTCTGCCGCCTCGACGAACTCGTCAGCTTCTTTCGGGCTTAAGCTTAACGCGCGCAGATCACGTTCGAACTGATGCTCTCGGATTACTCGCCGCAACCGCTCCGACATACACCTTCAATCCGCCGGAAATTACGCTACCGCTTTCCTTCGCGAGAGAGACGCGCGGGCAATCTTTTCCAGAGTTTTTCCGCGTGCAATCTCAGTCGGCTTCAGTTCACGAAAACCGATCAACTTCACCCCCGAGGGCACTGTCTTGCCACTTGCTCGTGCTTGTCTCACCACATTTTGGAGGCGCGCGCGGCGTTCGGCCGCTGACGTCCGTCCCCTGGTTGGCGCGCGATGTTTCATGAGCAATGACACCGTAGCATCCCACGCGCTCCTTGGTCAAACTATTCCGGCCCGCGCAGAAGTTAGTACAGAAGATAACGAAGGAAACGAACGTTTGGACTCAGCTGCAGAAACCTCTTCGTTTACCTTCGTTTCCCTCTGTTAAAAGCTTTCCGCGGATTGCCGGCGGCAGGCGAAGCGGCCGCCCCAGAATTTCCCCCAAATCTGTGCAATCTGTGTCACGCGCGGGCTACCCTCAGGCTTCGTGTCCATTGGCGTCCATTCGTGGTTAAACATCTTTTTTGAAAATTTTCGGAACTTCGCCCCGGATTCCCGGCAGTACAAAGCAAGGAACAAAATCCAAGCTCCAAAAAACAAAAACTAGAAAAGACAAACCCCACGAAAAGGAAAAACAAAATCGGTGGTTACATCCTTCGCAGTAGCGCAGCGGCGCTGCTTTTTTCATGCGGCGTTGTCGCGCTCTGTTCGGCGATCAATCTCAATCTACCTAATAAACCTCCGAAGTTTCCAACTCAGCAGAATAACACCGCCTTCGGTGTGAATGGACACGAGGGCGCCTCGTCCGTGGCCGCGCCCGCGATCCAAAGGAACAGAACGTTAACGTTCGCAGATCGCGTCGCTTATCAGCGGGCGATCGAGGAAGTCTATTGGCAGCATCGCATCTGGCCAAAAGCGAACGCTGGCCCCAAACCGCCGCTGGATCTAGAGCGGAAACGCAAGCGCCGGTGACAATGGCGGCAGTAAGCGCCAACTACACGCTTCCTGTGATATCGAATCCGTCCGATGCCTGCACGGACGACACTTGGAGTGCGACCAGCCTCACCAATGCGCCTACTGCCCGAGCGAATCACACGGCAGTGTGGACTGGCAGCGAAATGATCGTCTGGGGCGGAGATGGTAACGGGTTCAGCCATTTGGACAACGGCGGGAGATATAATCCCATTACCGACAGTTGGACAGCCACCAGCCTCAGCCTCGATGGCCCGAGCCCGTCACACGGCAGTGTGGACCGCCAGCGAAATGATCGTCTGGGGTGGAGATAACGGCACGTTCCCCTATTTAAACACCGGCCTGAGGTATGATGTCACTAACGACTCTTGGACAGCCACCAGTACCACCAACGCGCCCACTGGCCGAAAATATCACACGGCAGTATGGACCGGCGGCGAAATGATCGTCTGGGGTGGAGATGACGGCAGCCGCCCTTATTTGAACACCGGTGGAAGATATAATCCCATTACCGACAGTTGGACAGCCATCAGCACTACCGGCGCGCCTACCAGCCGAGCCATTTCCACAGCAGTGTGGACTGGCAATGAAATGATCGTCTGGGGCGGAGCTGATGAGAGCAGCGCGTTGAACACCGGTGGGAGATACTGCGTGCCGCCACCGCCGCCCTGCGCCGACGACAGTTGGGCTGGGACAAGCACCAACGCGCCCGCGGCCAGAAGCCGTCACACGGCCGTGCGGACCGGCAGCGAAATGATCGTCTATTTTTACTCCGCCGAGAGATACAATCCGAGCACAGACACTTGGACAAAGGCCAACGACACCTTCGCGCCCGCTGCCCGACAACTTCAAACGGCAGTGTGGACCGGCAACGAAATGATCGTCTGGGGCGGAGATAATGGCGTCAGCTTTCTGAACACCGGCGGCAGATACTGCGCGGTGCCACAGGGTCCGACACCCACGCCAACACCTACAACAACACCTACAGCTACACCAACACCCACGGCGACACCTACTCCGACACCAACGGCGACAGCCACGCCCACGCCAACTGTGCCTCCGACACCAACTCCTACAGCTACAGCGACGCCGACACCAACTCCGACGACGCCGGGAATGACTTTCACCGTGACTTCGACAGCTGACGACCCTGGCTCACTCTGTGGCGCCGATTGCACATTGCGGCAGGCGATCAACGCGTCCAATGCCAATCCGCCGCCGGCAAATGCGACGAACACGATCGCCTTCAACATCCCTGGCTGCGACCCGACTCACGTTTGCACTATCACTCCATCAACTGCTGTCGATTGGCCTACCATCATGCACCCGGTAACCATCGACGGCTATACACAGCCGGGCGCGAGTCCTAACACGTTGACCGTCGGAGACAATGCCGTCCTGCTCATAAAGATCGATAGCTCAAATTTGGGTTTTACCGCGACTTTCCATCTGGAAGATTTCGATTTCCACGGCAGCAATAGTGACGGTTCCACGATTAAGGGCCTGGTTATGGACAACGGGAACGGGGCCGTCGATTATATCTACATCCAGGGCGCCAACAACTGCATGGTCGTGGGAAACTTCCTTGGCATTGAACCTGATGGTTCCACCCCACTCGGCGGAGCACGCCCTGTTAACATTGAACCATTGCAAGAGCATCTCGCTACCGGCAACGTGATTGGCGGCACGAACCCGGCAGACCGAAACATCATTGTAGCACCCCAACCCCGGAATTCTCATCAACGGTGAAGGCGCTAGCGGCACTGGCAGCACCACCGTGCAAGGTAATTACATCGGCACGAATGCCGCCGGTTCGGCGCATCTTCCCATGAGTGTCGGGATTGTGCTGAGCCAAAACATCTCTAACAATCTCATCGGCGGCACGGCGCCCGGCGCCGGGAACGTGATCGCCGCGAGCTCTATTGGAATAGAGTTTGATAACGCTCCAGTCTCGACCGTAATCCAGGGAAATCTGATTGGCACTGATGCTCCTGGAACCATTGGAATCAGCGGCGGCTTCCTTGGCATCGGCAGCGAAGGCACCGGAGATGGAAGTGGCACTGTGATAGGTGGCGCCGCGCTCGGCGCCGGTAATTTGATCTCGGGTAACACTCGGGGCATCAGCCTCGGGGGCACAGGGTTGATCATTCAGGGCAATCGCATCGGCACGGACATCACCGGCACGATGCCGATTGGCAACGGCTGCTTTGGCATTCTCGTTTCCACCGGCGGCAGCACTGGAACCATCGGTGGCACAAATCCCGGCGAAGGAAATATCATCGCCTTCAGTGGGGCCCAAGGGGTGGCGCTGATAGAAAACTCCGGCACCGCCACGTTCAGTATCCTCGGCAACTCGATCTTTTCTAACGTCGGCCTCGGCATAACGCTCAATAACAGTGGGTGCAGTTCGGGGATAGCGCCGAGCGTGAACGATCACTGCGACCCCGACGGCGGCGCGAACAATACGCAGAACTATCCGGTGATCACGTCAGCCTCGTTTGGCGGAGGCTTCGTTACCCTTTCTGGAACTCTGGACAGTGTGCCGAATACCACATTTCGCATCGAATTCTTCTCCAACAGTGAGTGCGCTCTCTCGGGTAGCAACCAACCTCGGCCACAAGGAGAGCACTTCCTCGGCTTCAGAGATGATGTCATCACCGGAGACTGCCCTGCCGATCCTAGCCAGCCTAACGCCAGTTTTGGCCCGCTGATGTTTACGCTGCCGACAGGCCACACATTCTTAACCGCAACGGCGACGCGGTTGGATGGCAGTGGCAATCCGATTGAGACTTCTGAGTTATCGGCTTGCGCGAGCGTCACTGAGGCAACGCCGACCCCAACTCCAACGCCAACTCCGTCAGAGACGCCGACACCGACACCAACACCAACACCAACACCAACACCAACACCAACACCCAGTCCGACACCTACAACAACAGCAACAGCGACGGGCAACCCCGACACCAACACCTACGTCCTGCATTAGTCTTGACGTTTCGACTACCGACCTCGCTGGGCAGGGGTATGTCAGCGACGGCACGCAGCCCTACAGCATCGACACGGCTGCTCAGTGTATCGCCATCGGCGACAGCTCAACGACGGAGCATCGTTTCTTCTCGCGGGGATGCCCTGAGATCCCGACCACGGAGCTCGCCGTGGACATCATCGTCAACATCAATCCACA
>QHOW01000181.1:8563-13205 GCA_003219435.1 Verrucomicrobiota bacterium
GGTCATCGAGGCCAACGGCGCGTCGGACACGGTCCCACACGATCGGCTCGCTTGGTCGTCGAGGGCCGACGCAGCGTTCGCGTTTGGCTGTTTTCTCGATCCGGCGACCGCCAATTGTCGCTTCGGCCCAATCGGCGCACCGACGCCTACACCAACACCAACTGTAACTCCAACGCCTACACCGACGCCTACGGCAACTCCTACACCTACAGCTACAGCAACACCAACGGCTACCCCCACACCGACTCCTACTCCTACCGAAACTCCTACCCCGACTCCGACCCCAACCGGGACCCCAACACCGACGCCGACCCCAACTCCGACTCCAACCCCGACACCAACGCCTACTCCCACTCCAACACCGACACCTACATCTACCCCTACCCCAACTGCGACACCCACACCCACGCCGACTCCGACTCCAACTCCAACGCCGACTCTGACCCCGCCCACTGCCACTTCTGCCACAAACGTGACCAGCAGCAGCTTTACCGCCAACTGGACTGCCGTGAGCGGGGCAACCGGCTACCGTCTGGACGTCTCCGCCAGTAGCTCCTTTAGGAGATACGTGAGCGGATACCAGAACCTGGATGTAGGCAACGTGACAAGCTGGAGCGTTACGGGACTACGTGCACACAAAGCCTATTATTACCGTGTGCGTGCCTACAACAGCTCCGTGACGAGCGCCAACTCGAACGTCATTAGAGTGACCACCGCGAGGAGGTGACACTTGTCCCAATCGCCAGCGGACTACCGGAGTATTTTCGCTAGGCTGGTGAAACGCCGCGCTATCTGAGCGCGGCGCGCCGCCGTTTCTGCCCGAGCCAGAAGATTGTGACGCCAATGGCGTTCGCGATTGCGGTCACGGCAATGATTTTGACGGCGAAACTCAACGGGCTTGGAACGTCGATAATCGGATAGATGGTAAAAAAAATCGCGGACAGCGAGACGGCAGCGCCGCAGATCGCCGAGATGCGCAACCAGATCGGAGCGCCCGAACGAATCGCACCCGCGCCAAAGATCGGTATTGCGAACAGTGTGAAGTAGACGATGCCGTAGAAAACATTCGCGGCGTTATCGACGAGTTGAAATGCCTCCTGGATTCCAGCGCCGATCTGGCTGGCGATCGCGATGAGAAGCGTGGTCGCGCCGACGAAGATGATCGAATTGATCGGCGTCTTGTATCGCGGATGCAAACGCGAGAACCAATTAGGCAGGAGCCGATCCCAGCCCGCGACCATTGGCAATCGTGAGCTGCCGGTCACGTGAACGCTGGTTGAAGAAATCGAGCGCGCGGTCATTAACAAAATTCCAATGGACGCGATGGCGCCGGCGATCGGAAAGGACTGCAAGCCGAGTCGCAACGTTTGCGGCACCGGGCCGATGAGATCGATTGGATTGTTGCCGATGAACGCCAGCACCGAGCTCGTACCGAGTATGAACATCAATGCAATCACGGGCGAAGCGATCAGGACGGAGCGGCTGATGTCGCGCGCAGGCGCGCGCGTTTCACCGGCGAGGATCGCGACGTATTCAAATCCACTGAGCGCGCCGACCGCGAGTTTACTGAAGATATTGAAGCAATAGAAGACCGACATCGCGGGCAGCGCGAGTTGAAGCGGCTGATAAGCTTTCAATTCGCCGCGCGCGAGACCGAGCAAGGGCAAAAAAATTAGCGCCGCATAAACAACGAGCATCGCGAATGCGCCAATGTTGTGAAGCCACTTGCCTAACGACAGACCGCGGACGCACGCCCAGCCGAGGCCGCCAACCAATGCCGCGCTTATCAGCGACACACACCATTTGCTGTTTGGCATCCAGGCGGCGTGTTCGCCAAACGCATACGAAAGATTCGTCGTCACGAACATTCCGCCCAACGCGATCACCGTGATCGACAGCAGCCAAAGGTTCCATGCGACAATAAATCCGGCGAACTCGTTGAAGCCGAGCTTGGCCCATTGATAAATGCCGCCTTCGAGCGGCATGCGGTTACTGAGATAAATCACCACCGCGGCCTGTGGGATGTAGAACAGCAAAATCGCGAGCAACCAGAAGAACAGATGCGCCTGGCCAAGTTTCGCAGCCGCGCCGACCCAGCTCGAGCCGACTACGAAGAGAATCTGCGTGAGGACCAGATCGCGTAAGCCCAGCGGCTTTTTCAGCGCAACGCTGTGTTCTTCGACAGCGCGCTCAGCGCGATTCAACTCGGATGTCATGAGTTCGTTGAAGCGCTAATGCGTTAAAGGGTTAAAGCGTTGAAGGGTTGCACCGTTGAATCATCAAATTGCCGAAGTGAACGACTTTCGATTCACGATTGTGCCGCTCGCTTTAACGCTTCAACGCTTCACCGGTTAACGACTCTCAATCTTCGTCCTCGTGTTCGGCCCTTTTTGGCGGAGGCGGTTCGTTCCGAAATTCGCGATGACGAATTCGCCCGCCGGCATAAGCGATATAACCGCCAGTTCCCAAGGTCACTGCGCCGAGCAAAATAACAGCGACAACGAGCGCCGCGGCCGATTTTGGCCATTTGATCGGAACTGCAATGGCAGCAGCACTCAAAACAGCGAGCGCGTAAAAAACATAGATGAGATCCTCGGCACGATCCTTGTGTTCATCGAGCCAGGCATGACCGTCCTCATCCGTCATTGCCAGCACGCGGTCGTAACCTTGTTCACCAAACTCGAAGACCGGCCAGGCGGAAGCGGAGCTAATCAGCACGAGCGACAATGTTGCGATTTGCGCACGCCGGCTCTTTAAGACAACAGCGATGATCAAGCCGATCCAACCCATCACCAATCCGTAGATCGGCAGCGGATTAATTAGTACATGAATGTATTCCGGCTGCCGCAAATCCCGAAGCAAGGTGTTGATCACAATTTGGATTCGGACGATTTCCCGGACATGCTGGCTTTCAAATTTGGATCGGGCACGTGGTTCTTCCACTCTGGCGCAATGAAATGCCACCACTCCCTGAGGTGTCCGTAAAAGCCGGCCGCTCCCATTGCTGCTTGTAATAGAGCTAAATTCGACTGGATATGCTGATTAGCGCCGCGATAAATTAACATCGCAGCCGGAGTAAAATCATCGAAATCGGTAGGCATCATGACGGGTTGGTTGCGAGAATTGACCAGAGTCGCATCAACCGCCACGCCCCACGTGTGGAGCGAACCATTGGCAGTTTCCGGGTCCGCAATATAAACGTCGCGAGGCGTGGTGCGCCAGAGTTGTACCTGCACCGATCTGGGGCGATATGCGTCCCAGATTTTCAGGCGATGCCCATGCCGGCGCAGAAATTGTTGCGCGATCGCCAGACGCTGCGCGACTTCGGGCTGAACAAGGGCCCGTGTTCCGGGGGGATATAATGCATGTCCGGTGAGATTATTTGGACTGGCATAGCGCAACTCGACGACAATTGAAGAATCAACGGATCGGATATCCACGAGTTCAAGTTTGCTCGCTTCAGCTCCGAGCGATTGTGCAGTGATGGCCACAGCGGTAAGCAGCAGCAGCGCCAGGCTTGTCCAGCGGCGCATCGAATGAAAACCGAATTCTGGGACTAGCCTGAGCATATCGATTTTATGTTTCAAACGGTGGATGGCAAAGCGCGCGATCAATACGCTGTGATAACTGTGCCAGCATCCGTCTTTGCGAGACGCTCGAGCAGCACTCGGGCGCTATTCTCTGGGACGGTGAAACGCAATTCTAAATTCAAGTCGCCCTGCCTTTGAATTTCCGGGGGCTGAGAGTAGAGCAGCAATTCCGAGTCCGCTAAACGTAACCACCGTTGTGGATCGTCGTGCAAATTATGGGCAAGCTCGGCCGCATTTTTGGACGTATTCATTTTCAACAGCAACCTGGCTTTTACCGGATTCTGCAAAGTCACTGCAAGACCAAGTAATTGTGAGGCGTCCAGCAGTTCGGGCACAAAGATCGGATGGAAAACGCGTGAGAGATCGGGCGGATCGCGCGAAATGAGACGCAGCGCGCTCTCGCGATCAAGCGCTTGGAAACGATCAAATAGTTGACCGCTGATTTTCAGGTCCGGCTTCATTCCGAGCCGCACCAGAACCAGTTCGTGCACTTCATCAGGCGTGCCGACCGCCAGCGTCGCCGGCCCGACCCGGGCGACAGCAAAGTTCGGCGGTCGTTCCCAAACTGGTAAACCGCTAATCGTGCGTTTTTGAAAGGTCTTGTCATCTCCGATCGTCCGGATCGCGCGGGTCACATCGCGGCGGGCTTCAAGCAGAATGAATTCTCGCGTTCTTTCGGATTCGTCGGTGGCTATGGCGCGAGTGATGCGAACCGCGTCGCGAGGCAATTTCAATCCCGGAGTTGATGCGGCGGCGCCGATCAAGCCGGGCCAGACTTTCGGCCAACTCTCAGGTTGATCTTTGCCCCAGCGCTTCGGGAGATCGGCGCGTTCGAACTGATCGGTATTGATGGACAAAATAGTGTCGGTCTTTTGCGGCAGCCATTCCCGCTTGCGCGGTGACTGGAAAGCAAGAGGCAGGATGATCGCCAGCAGGGCGAGGACAGAAAAGACGCTGAAGTAGAATTTTCGCAACTCCTGTTTATCAATCTGGCTGGAAAGCAAAGCCAGCTCCGCCCGGTGTTGCAGATGTCGTTCCATCGCCTCGCGGTG
>QHOW01000037.1 GCA_003219435.1 Verrucomicrobiota bacterium
CGCCCAGAGCCTAACCGCTTCTAGCTGCATATTTTGACTTGGACCTGAAAGAAGATGTCGGGGATTGGGGTCCTTTGACATTCGGTGTAAGATGAAACAAAAGCAGCAGCGATTAAGCGGCGCGTTCTTGGAGCTTGGATCTTAGACCCACAGCGTGCGATCGAAGGTGCGATATTGGATCGCTTCACTGACGTGCTCCGGTGAGATGTCGGTCTTCTCATCCAGATCGGCAATGGTGCGCGAGACTTTCAGGATGCGATCGTAAGCGCGGGCGCTGAGATTTAATTCATTCATTGCCACACGAATCAGGTCCTGCGAATCCTGGCTGAGCTTGCAGTGTTGTTTGAGATGTCGCGTGGCCATGCGCGCGTTGCAGGTTACCTTCGTGTCATTGTGAAAACGGTCTTGCTGGCGTTCCCGCGCCCGCATCACCCGGCCGCGAATCGCAGTCGAACTCTCCTCCGCGCGCTCGCTGGCAACGTCGCGATATTCGACAGCCGGCACTTCAATGTGCAGGTCGATGCGATCGAGCAACGGTCCGGAGATACGCTGGCGATAGCGCTGCACCTGAACTGGGCCGCAACGGCATTCGCGTTTTAGATCGCCAAAATATCCGCACGGGCAGGGATTCATCGCGGCGACCAACATGAACTCGGCTGGAAACGTGAGGCTGCCGGCAGCGCGCGAAATTGTCACCATCCCGTCCTCGATCGGCTGGCGCATTACTTCCAGGGCCGATCGTTTAAACTCAGGCAGCTCATCGAGAAAGAGGACACCGTTGTGCGCCAGACTGACTTCGCCGGGATTTGGAAATGTGCCACCGCCGAGCAACCCAATGTCGCTGATGGTATGATGCGGCGACCGGAACGGCCTCGTGGAAACGAACGAGCGCTGGCTATTCAGCAGGCCGGCGATGCTATGGATCTTGGTTGTCTCAATTGCTTCTTCCAGCGACATTGGCGGAATGATAGTGGGAATGCGCTTGGCCAGCATCGACTTCCCAGAGCCGGGCGGACCGATCATCAAGACATTGTGACCGCCGGCGACCGCCACCTCGATCGCGCGTTTGACGTGGCCCTGACCTTTCACATCGCTGAAATCGACGTCGTAGCTTTGGTGCGTCGCAAAAAATCCGGTCAGATCGGCGCGCGTGGGCAAAAGCGCGGTTTCGCCGCGCAAAAAAGCAAATGTCTGCCGCAAATTTTGCACGCCGTAAATGTCGATCTTATCGACCATGGCCGCTTCGAGCGCATTGGCTTCCGGCACAAAGAGTGCGCGCCTGCCCCGGCGTCGTGCTTCCAGAGCGACTGGCAGCACGCCTTTCACAGCGCGCACCGTGCCATCTAAAGCGAGTTCACCGACGAAGCTGAAATTTTCGAAGGGCGAACTGTCCAATTCTTCGGTCACCGCGATCATGCCAAGCGCAATGGGTAAGTCGAAGCTTGGCCCCTCTTTTTTGATGTCGGCTGGCGCGAGATTGATCGTGGTGCGCCCGCGCGGCCAGTAGTAGCCGCTGTTTGCAATCGCGGTGGTAACACGATCGCGGCTCTCTTTCACGGCGGCGTCTGGCAAGCCAACGATGACAATGTTCGGGTCGCCGCCGGCGCCATTAACTTCGATCTCGACTTCGTACGCATCCACGCCATAAACGGCAGCGGAGTAGATTTTGGCCAGCATCGCGGTGGCAGAGTCGCAGAAAACCAGAGAGTGGAAAAGCGGCAATTGCTCTCAATGGAGCGACACGACCCGCCTGAGGCCGGTCGGTTATCAGGGCATTTCCCTCGGACAGAACCGGGGAAAATGGCGGACCTGCGAGCGCCCAAAAAAGATTGAACAAGCTCTTGCCCGGCAGTGTCAAAAATCGGAATATTTAACTTGGTTAAATACTTTTGAGAATGCTACAACAGGTGATCGACGAAGCTCCTGCGAAACCTATTTGGATTAAATTGTCGATACATACCCCCCAAAAGATTGATGAAGAAAAGCTATATGGCTGCCGAGGATAGTGATAGCGGAATTAAGATTTACCTGCGCGAGATCGGGCAAATCCCGCTTTTGACTCCGGATCAGGAGATCGAACTGGCCGCGAAGATCAAGAAAGGCGATCGCGAGGCGCGAGCGCTCATGATTCGTTCGAATTTGCGGCTGGTCGTCAAGATCGCGCACGATTACGCGAATCTGGGCCTGCCGCTTCTCGACCTGATCTCCGAGGGAAACATCGGCTTGATGAAGGCGGTGGAACGTTTCGATCCTGCGAAAGGCGGGAAGCTCAGCACGTACGCAGCGTGGTGGATCAAGCAGTCCATCAAGCGGGCGCTGGCGAATCAGAGCAAGACAATCCGTCTGCCCGTGCATCTGGTGGACAAGATTTCCAAGATGCGCCGGGTTTCGCTCCAAATGAGCGAGGAACTTGGCCGTGAACCGACAGATGACGAACTGGGCGACGAGATCGGGATTGCGAGCGGAAAAGTCTCGCAACTCAAGACCGTGTCGATCCGTCCTGCTTCGCTCGATGCGCCGATCAGCGATGACGATTCCACCGAGTTCGGCGAAATTGTCGGCGATGAAGAAGCTCAGACGCCCTTCGAGCTTTTGCGCGACAAGAATCTGCGAAATGAAGTCGGCGGTTTGCTTGACGTGCTGGACGATCGCGAGAAAAAGATCATTTTCCAGCGATTCGGACTGGACGGCGGCAAACCGAAAACGCTCGAGGAAGTGGGCAAGAAATTCGGCGTTACGCGAGAGCGCATTCGGCAGTTGCAGAACATCGCCCTTTCGAAACTGCGCCGCGCGCTGAGCAAGAAGGAACGCCCGGTCGAAGTCGAATTGCCGGTCGAAGCGTAGGTGTAGACGCCGACCTCTTGGGCGGCGCGACGCGCGTATGCTTATCACTTCAGCGCGGCGCTTCGCACAGCGAAGCGGCTACAATTTCATTTTGCCGTGCGAAGTTGTACGGAATCGATGCGTTCCTCGCCCGCGCGCAAATCGCTGATGATCACTAATTGATCGCCTGGAGCTGTCAGCCTGGTTCGGCGCAAAAACATTTCTGCGGCCTCGATCGTCGCGTTCGGGTCATCGATGAAGTCGATTTTCACCGGATGAACGCCCCAGTAAATTGACAACTGGCGATACACTTCTTCGCTCGACGTAAAAGCAAATATCGGCGCGTTTGCCGGACGAAGTTTTGAAACGTTGCCCGCCATCGCGCCGTGCCGGGTGAACACAATAATCTTTGAATTCGCCAGCGAATTGGCCAGAAGCACGGCGGAAGCAACCATTTTTTGCCGATTGTCCCCGAGAATTGCCTTTTCCGCGTAACCGGCCCCTCCGCTGCGCTCAATGCGCAAGGCCACGCGGTTCAATACCCGGACGCATTCCACTGGATAATGCCCCAGACTTGTTTCACCGCTAAGCATGATGGCGTCCGCCTGTTCGAAAACCGCATTTGCCACGTCGGTAATTTCAGCCCGGGTCGGGAGCGGATTGGTGATCATCGATTCGAGCATTTGTGTGGCGACAATGACCGGCTTGCCCTGCCGAAGACAGGATTTTACAATCCGCCGCTGGATGATGGGCAGTTCCTCCATTGGGCATTCGATCCCCAGATCGCCCCGTGCAATCATAATGATATCAGCGCCTTCGATCATGTCGCCGATTGCTCGCACGGCGAGCTGGTCCTCGATCTTGGCGATGGTCAAAGCCTTGCTCCCATTGTCGACAAGAACGCCACGCAGTTTATCCAGGTCGCTTTTCTGACGCACAAAACTCAGCGCGACAAAATCGACGCCCAATTCTGCGCCGAGAGAAATATCGGCAAGATCCTTTTCGGTAAGCGGCGGGAGTTTCACATGCACGCCGGGCAGATTGATGTGACGCCGGGAGCCGAGAGCCCCGGCCGTCATCACCTTGCACCGGATCCGCCTTCCCCGTTTTTCGAGGACCACCAGCCTGATCATGCCGCTGTCCACCAGAACGGTGTCGCCGACGGAGACGTCATCAACCAATCCGTCGTAGTTCACATCGACTGAGTAAGGCTCCTGGCTTTTGGCGCCGGCTACGGTGAGCTCCAGAATGTCGTCCTGCTTTAAATGGAGATCGGTTTCCAAGTCTCCTGTGCGAATCGCCGGGCCCTGCGTATCGAGCAGAATCCCGACGGGTCGGCGCGCTTCTTCCGCGAGTGCGCGTATGCGCGGAACAATCTCGCGTACGGAGTCGGGACCGGCATGGCTCATGTTCAATCGAAAGACATCCGCTCCTTTGTGGATTAATTGCCGTAACACATCGGCCTGTTGAGTGGCTGGGCCGAGCGTGCAGATGATTTTAGTCTTACGCATCCACGAAGAGGATTGAATCTCGCCTTGGAAAAGCAAGGCGCTTTTCAGTTTACGAAGCGCGGTCGCCGAGGAAGCCGCGCGTCGTAAATCGTATAGGTCGCATGGGTCCTATACGTCATAGGAGTCGCACATAAAGAAAAAGCGGCACGCTTTTCGCAGGCGTGCCGCATCATCGCGCAGTCAGTGTTTCTATTGCAGCTTGCTTTGAGTTTGCTTGGCGAGGTCAAGATGCTCCTGGACCACCTTGGCCGTGTCCTCGGCGAATTTCTTCACGTCGGGATCACTGCCGTTCTTTGCCTCGTCCTGAAATTCGGCCAAGTCTTTTTCGTGATCTTTCACCATCATGTCCATGTAAGCCTTATCGGAACTCCATTTTTGGTTCGGCTCTTTGCTCGGCAGTTTAACGCCCTTTTTCTCCGCGATCAATTTCAGTTCGTCATTGGCCTTGCTGTGATCGGTGACCATTCGCTTGCCGAATGATTTTACATCATCGCTTTTACCATTCTGCTCAGCCTGTCTTCCCATTGCGACTTCCATCATTCCGCCCTTGGCGGCTTTGTGCATGAATGTCTTATCCTTAGCGCTAAGCGACGAGCTTTTGCCTGGCGGACTCTCTTGGGCCAGCGCCAGGCCGGCGACACTGAAAGATGCCACCACGAGAGTGAAAACGCTGAACCGTGAAATAATAGTAAGTTTGCTTTTCATATTTTTTCTCCGTTGGAACACGTCGGAACGATTCGACGCCTAAGAATCGAAAATTCGCGCCCAACCGGACGTGGCAAATTTGGATTTGATCTTAAGCGCTCGCCGCAATCCCTCGACGCAGGATGAACGCAGAATCTCCAGCAGATCAGGCTTGGGAGGTATTCTGTTGGTAGGAGCTTTCCACGCGCTTCGCCACGTCCCTGTAGCCGTAATCAGCTTGGTAAATCTGCTTCATGCAGTTGAGCGATTTTTCCTGCTCGCCCATCCGCTCGTAAACGAGCCCGAGATTGTAGAGAATCTCTTTCTTCATGGCATCCATTGATAAATTTTCTCTCGACGCTTCTTCGAGTTGCTTCATCGCAAGATCAAGCATTCCCAGTTCGCCATAGCAGCGACCGACCAGGTTCATCGCTTTCAACCGCGCGTTTGGATTTTGTCGCGCGCGTTGCAGCTCCGGCACGGCTTCGCGAAAACGCCCCGCATCCACGAGATGCTCCCCAAGTTCAAAGCGAAGCTGCAAATCGGTCGGGTTTCGTTCCACGCGTTTGCGCGCATCATCGAGAAGAATTTCTGCCCGGTTCTTTTTCGCGGCCTTTAATTCCTCGGATTTTTTCCCATAAAACTCATGCTCCATGCCGTGCGTGGAGAGAAATTCTTCGAGCACTGCAATCTCGCGCTCGAGTCGTTTGATTCTTAAGTCGGAGACTTTTCGGATCAATCCGGCATCGGCGCCCTTGGTCAGATCGGCGGCACATTGATACCAGCCAATCGCCGCCCCGAAATCTTCCTTTTGCTCATTTAACGCGCCCAGGCGCCGTGCAAGATCGATATTGGCCGGCTCCGCCTTGTGTCGCGCGTACGTTTCCGCAATCTGTTGATCCAGCGATTCGCCGGTCAAGCGCATGCGGCTCTGTTGCTCAAGAGAAATCGCCGCCTCCTTGTCCTTAATCAGATCGCGATAACTTGCCGCCTCTGTCCACCCACCGCTCTTCATGGAGGCTCGGGCGGACGCATCCTTACCCAGATGAATCGCTTTGGCGTCGAGCGGATCTATCTCGGTGATTTGATTGTAGATTTCCACTGCCCCGTCGCTTTCTCCAAGTTCGTGATACAAGCGTCCGAGCTCGTGCAGCACTTTGACGTCGCGTGGATTTTCTTCGAGCAACGTTCGCAACGCGAACACCGCAATCTCCGGCCAGCCCGCTGCCAGCGCAGCTTCTTTCAAAACCAGATTCGCCTGGCGATTGTAAGGCTCGTCTTCCAAAACTTTCTCCAGCATTTCCACCGCGTGTTTTGGGTCTCTCTTGATCTCGCGCTGCGCCTTCATTACTGCGAGCGGCGCGGTCGAAATATTGAAAAAGCTTTTCTTTGCCGATCTTCTTTTCGTCACTTCAGTACGCCGCAATAGTTGGCGGCCGGTAAGGAACTGTGGTTCCTGCGTGAGAATTCCCTGCAAGAGCGAAATGGCGTAGCCGAAATTGCGCAGCTCAATCGCCGCCACAGCTTTCAGCCAATGACTCCGCTGCGTTTCGTTCAGCTCTTTCTCAGTTATTACAGGCATCGTTCGTGCCGAAGCACTGGCCACAATTTCAGCACGGTACGCCGTTATCACAAATCGTGAGAAAATGGCCAGCCGACACTGTCTGGCCGCCGTGTATGTATGAACGCCAGCAGCAAGAACCATGTGTTAGCACAAACTAATTGCGAATGCCGCCACTTGGAAGCTCACCCGTGACTAAGATTCTCTGGCCTGTTTAGAGGAAAAACCTCACAGCAAATCCAACTGCGGTTTGTCAGGAGTCGCGGCGGGTTTTCCCTTCTGCCGCGATTTGCCTACAGGCGGGGACTCGATCGTACCATTGGGCTTTTCCAGGTGCGAAAGAATGTCCTTCGCCCGATCCAGAATTTCCTTCGGCAAACCAGCCAAACGCGCGACCTGGATTCCGTAGCTTTTGTCGGCGCCGCCCGGCACGATCTTTCGCAGGAAAATAATCTGGTCGTTCCACTCGCGCACGGCCACGTTGAAATTGCACACACCGCTGCGCTCCTCGGCGAGCTTGGTCAGCTCATGATAATGCGTGGCAAACAGCGTGCGCGCCTTGATCTTGTCGTGAAGAAACTCGGCTACGCTCCACGCGATGGAGAGTCCATCAAATGTCGATGTTCCGCGGCCGATTTCGTCCAGTATAACCAGACTTCGCTCGGTGGCGTTGTTCACGATGTTCGAGGTTTCGTTCATCTCGACCATGAACGTCGATTGGCCGCGCGCCAGATCGTCGTTCGCGCCGACGCGGGTGAAAATGCGATCGACCAAACCGATCTCGGCGCTCTCCGCCGGCACGAAACTGCCTATCTGCGCCATCAGCACAATCAGCGCGACCTGGCGGATATAGGTGGATTTCCCCGCCATGTTCGGCCCGGTGATAATGGCGAGCCGCAGATTCTCGCCGTCGAGCGTCGTATCATTCGGCACAAACTTTTCTTCTACTAGAGTTTGATCCAGGACAGGGTGCCGGCCGTCCTTAATTATCAGCCGCCGTGTTTCGTTCAATGTTGGCCGGCAATACCTGAAGAGACGTGCCGTTTCCACGAGCGCGCAGGTAACGTCGAGAACCGCAATTGCTTCCGCAGTTTGCTGGATTGGTTCAAGCTCATGCAGAGTTTCGTCCCGCAGTTTTTGGAACAGCTGGTATTCGAGCTGGCGCGCGCGTTCGTCTGAGCCGAGGATTTTCGCCTCCATTTCCTTTAGCTCCGGGGTGATGAAACGTTCGCCGCCGACAGTCGTTTGTTTGCGCGTGTAATTCGCGGGCACACTCGCCAGCTTCGATTTCGTCACCTCGATGAAATATCCGAACACCGAGTTGTAACGGACCTTGAGCGATTTGATCCCGGTGGCGGCAATCTCGCGCTCCTGTAATTGGCTGATCCAATTTTTCCCATCGCGCGAAGCCTGACGAAGCTGGTCAAGATCGCCATCGTATTCATCGCGAAAGATCCCTCCTTCTTTGAGAGACAAAGGCGGGTCATCGACCACTGCCCGCGTCAGTTTTTCGGCAAGCTCCGGCATCTCGTTTAGATCGTCTTGCAACCGCGATGGTAGGGCGCGACCGCCGGGCGCGCCGGGGGACGGTGGGCTCGGCGACCCCGCCCTACCGAAATTTGTTCGCTCGATCAGCTTTTGCAGCTCGGCTTTCAGTTTCGGGATTTGCTGAAGCGAGGTTTTCAGTGCCACCAGATCGCGCGCGTTCCCCGAGGCCTGGCTTAATCGTCCCGTTGCTCGCTCGATATCCCGGATCGATTTCAATTCCGCGCGAATTGAGCCAAGCAGGTCCGGTTCTTGCAACAGATCGGCGATCGCTTGCTGGCGGCCCTCCAGCTTGGTCAGATCACGCAGCGGTTGCAAAATCCACGCGCGCAATTTGCGTCCGCCCATCGGGGTGATCGTGCGATCCAGCACAGCAAGCAGGCTCGTGTCCCGCGCGCTGCGCGATTCAATCAACTCAAGATTGGTCTGCGTAGCGGCATCGAGCACGACGTGATCCGCGGGCGTGTTGCAGCGCAACGACGTAAGGTGATCGATTTTGCGCCGAAGCTGATGTTTCAGATAATGAACAATTGCTCCAGCGGCGGCGACCGCCTGGAGCATTTGCGCGCAGCCAAATCCGTCGAGCGATTTGACCTTGAAATGCTCGCACAGAGTGAAAATCGCCTGTTCCGGCAGAAACGCGTAACTATCGTAGCCAAGCGCGCCAGCGATTTGGTTGAAGTCATGCTTCTGCTCATCGCTGACGAGGAGTTCTGATGGCGAGACGCGAGCCAATTCGTCGACCAACGATTGTCGATCTTGCAACTGCGTTAATCGGAACTCCCCTGTGCTCAGGTCCGCGTAGGCGAAACCAAAAGTGCCGTCGACATAGACTGCGCCAAGGTAGTTTGCGCGTTTGGATTCGAGAAGATCGAGATCGCTCACCGTGCCCGCGCTGATGATCTGGGTGATGTCGCGCGAAACGATTTTACCCGGTTGCGGTTCGCTCGTCTGATCGCAGATCGCGACGCGACGACCGGCCTTGATCAGCTTGGCGACGTAATTCTGCGCCGCGTGATATGGCACCCCGCACATCGGCACGCCGTTGCGTTTGGTCAGCGCAACATTGAGCAATCCCGACGCCTCTTTTGCGTCTTCGAAAAACAGCTCGTAAAAATCCCCAAGACGAAACAGCAAAAGCGTGTCCGCCGGAATGCTTTTCCGCAGCCGTTGATACTGCTGCATCATGGGAGTGATCGCGTCCCGCATCATTTCACTTTGTAGTTAGTGGGAGCGAATTGCGAGTTCGCAATGCTATTGTGCGAAATTCATTGCTTGTTTGAGAGTGTCCGCCTCAATTCCTGTGCGGTCTTCATGAGTTTCGGCACGTATTTGTTTGGAAGCCGGCGCCTCGTATCGGTCTTTTTGTCTGCTCCCGCAGTGCTCCTTTCGGCGACCCTTGTTCAAAAAGAATCCGCCGAATCCGCCGGTGTTGATTTGGGACATTGGATGTCGGCCAGCTTGGCTGACTCGGCCGGCAGGCTGCTAGCCTGCCGAATGCGGCGTGGGGAACAGGCTGGCAGCGCTGGCAGCCCGCTCGCCGAGTCAGGTTGGCTGCCTGACATCCGATTCTCCACGCTCCACAAACTGACATTCACCAAACACTTCCTGTCAGAACCGACGACATTTGCGATGACAATGCTCCTCAGTCGGGTGGCCGTAGGCCCCTTTTGGAGCGCTGAGTGGAAGTTCAAAACAGCCCGCCTACGCTTTGCTACGGCGCGACAGCCTTCGCTCTCCACTACGTTGCGAGCGAAGGCTGGAGGCGAGGGGAGTTGAACCCCTGTCCTCGTCGCTATTCACGCAAACATCTACATGTTTATCCGGTGATAAGTTTTAAGGAGCCGAACCTTGCGCCGGCACACTGCCGGCTCCCGAGCGTCCACGAATTTCCTTCACCATCCGGCGCGGTCGCTCCGCCGTTTGATTAGCCTGCTGTCCACGTTTGGCGCCGTAGCAGGCGTCCAACTCCAAACGTCACGGTCAATTAAGCCGCGAGAGCGAGATCTTGGTGATCTGCGTTTATTTGTTTTGGTTCGGTTTTTAACGAGGCCAACGAACCGTCCTCGACATGCCGCCTGCGCTTCAAACGATGAGTCGAAGCCAGTACGCCCCCATTTTCTTTTGGAGGGGAATAATCTAACGCGCGTCGCTGCGTTGGCAAGCAAGCCGATCTCGCGTCGATTCAGCTTCCCGTCGCGAACGTCCAAGGCTAAAAGGCAGTTCGTGTGCGGGATTGCTGGTTACGTCGCTCCGGAGGACGGGCTTGATCGTCGGCCGCTCCTTCAGCAGATGACGCAGGCGTTGAGGCATCGCGGGCCGGATGACGAAGGTTACTTCGCGGAGCCAGGCGTTGGTTTGGCGATTCGGCGGCTCAGCATCATTGACCTGGCCGGCAGCCACCAGCCAATTTCTAACGAAGACGAAACGGTCCACGTCGTTTTCAACGGCGCGATTTATAATTACCTGGAGTTGCGCGCAGGCTTGGAAGAACGCGGGCACCGCCTTAAAACGCACGGTGATACCGAAACGCTTGTCCATCTCTACGAGGAGCACGGCATCGACATGCTCTGTTTCCTGCGCGGCATGTTCGCTTTTGCGCTTTGGGATTCGCGCAAGAAGACGCTTTTCCTGGCGCGAGACCGATTGGGCAAGAAACCGCTTAATTACCTCGCTGCCGGGAGGGAATTGTATTTCTGTTCGGAACTGGCGCCGCTCCTCAATCAGAACCTTGCGTCGTGGGAAATCAATCCGAACGCGCTCGCTGCTTATTTGCTGCTGGGCTTCGTTCCGGGATCGCAAACCATGGTCAGGCAAATCAAAAGATTGCCGCCCGCTCATTATCTGACCTGGCGCGAGGGAGAAACGAAGGTCCAGCGCTATTGGTCTTTTCGCGGCGCTCCAAAGGTTCAATGTAGCTATCGCGAAGCGCTCGATGAAGTTCGGGCAAAACTGGATGAAAGTCTGCGCCTGCGCCTGCGCAGCGACGTTCCGCTCGGTTTGCTCTTGAGCGGCGGAATCGATTCGAACGCGCTGCTAGCACGGCTGGTGCGCGGTCTCGGACAAAAGGTGCAGGCTTTCACGATTGGGTTTTCAGAAAAGGAATATGATGAATCAAGCATCGCCCAGGCGTCGGCGCGACACTTCGGCATCGAACATCATGTGCTGATCGGGAACACCGATCTGTTGCAGCTCCTGCCCGACGTGGTGAAATACTATGGCGAGCCATTTGCCGATAAATCCGCGCTTCCGACGATGTTGGTCTGCGAACTCACTCGCCGCCACGTAAAAGTGGCGTTGAGCGGCGACGGCGGCGACGAAGCGTTCGCTGGCTACCCGAAATACCGCCTGAAGGCGTGGCAGCATCACTCCTCCGCATGGTTTTCATCTGCCTTCAAAGAGCGCTGGACTCTGGCATCCATGCGCGGACAGGGCTGGCTCGGAAGCAAAGCCATGCGCAATTTACGGCGCCGGGCGCTGCCGGAAACGCATAGCTTGTTTTCGAGCGAATTTTTTTCCGGACGCATCTATCAGCGCATCTCCACCGCCACGCTCAGAATGCAGAGCAATTATTTTCTTAACGGCCTGGTGTCGGAATTTTGGAACGGCACGATGGAGCCGCTCGAACGCATGCTGCACTGGGACAACACCCAACCGCTTCCCGATTCATTGCTGGTAAAACTCGACATAGCGAGCATGTCGCGAAGCTTGGAAGTGCGTTCTCCCTTTCTGGACCAAGAGCTGGTGCAACTCTGCGCCAGACTGCCAGCAGCCTGGAAGGTCGACGACAAGCAGGGCAAGCTGATAGTGCGAGACCTTGTCGCAACCGACCTGCCACCGGAGGTGCTGCGCGCGCGTAAGCGCGGGTTTTCGGTGCCACTGGGGCGATGGTGGCGCAACGAGGCGCGGCAGCAGATCCGCGAGGGATTGCTCCCGCTGCATCCAGTATTAAGGCCGTTCCTCAACGAAAGCATCGCAGCGGAGCTCTTGGAGGAACATCAGGCCGGTCGAGCAAATCATGCCCAACGACTTTGGAACTTGTGGGTGCTAAACGAGTGGGCACGCATGTTTCTCAGGAGCTAGATTAAAAACCATGTATGGCATAAGCCGATCGGCAGTCGCAATGCCGTGGCGAATTAACCTGACCAGCCGCGCCGCGGAGCTCAGCGGAGGCGATGCCATCGTCGTGTCCATCCCAAAAAGTGGCCGCACCTGGCTGCGCACATTTCTGTCGGCATACTTTTGCGCGCGGTATGAACACCCATTCTCTCTCGACCTGACCAAATATCAGGACCCGCGAATTCCCTGCGTGATCTATTCGCATGACCTTTTTGAGCACCGCACGAAGGGCCGCTGGTGGGATCGAGCCCGAGGCAAGTATTTGATTCCTGCTGGCGAGCTGCGACGGGCGCAGATCATTCTGCTCGTCCGCGATCCCAGAGACGCCTTCGTGTCGCATTACGTTCAGCTCACGCGTCCAACAGCAGACGCGCCTGACGAAGTTAAGAGAAAGACAGCGGGGGAGATGCTCTACGACCCGTTCCTGGGAATTGGGCAGATCATTCGAACGATGAACGACTGGCTCGCTGAATTTGGAGATTGGCCAAACGTTACACTAGTGCGTTATGAAGATCTGCACTCCCGTCCAGCGGAACATTTTAGCCGTGTCCTTGCGGCCGTTGGAGAACAGCAAGTTTCGCAGGAGCATTTGGATGCCGCGTTGCGGTTCTGCGAATTCAGCAACATGAAAAAACTGGAAGCCGCCGGCGCTTTCGATTCCAAGATTCTTCAGCCACGCGATATGAACGATCCCGAATCATTCAATGTGCGGCGAGGAAAAGTAGGAGGCTATCGGGAGTATCTTTCGGCCGACGACCAGGAATATGCTGCGGATGCGTTGGCCGAGCTCGATTCTCGGTTCGGGTACAGTGCGCAGTGAGGCACAAATGTATTAGCTTCGTTGCACTGTTGCTTTTGGAGCGCCCAACCTGTTAACTTGGCTGAGCCGCTCAGTGTCAGCAAAAAGGTCAAACGAGAAACGTGCCAAGAGCCGCAAGCCGGCGGACGAACTGGACCCGCTTGATCGCGCCCGCGCCATTCTCGACTCAGCGCTCGATTGTGTCGTCACAATCGATGAGAGGGGACGAGTCAGAGAATTCAATCCTGCAGCCGAACGGGTCTTCGGCTTCGCTCGCGCGGAAGTAATTGGAAAAGAGTTGGCCAGACTGATCATTCCATCGCGAATGCGCGAGCAACATCGCCGCGGCCTCGCGCGCTATTTAAAAACCGGTTACGGACCTTTATTGGGAAAGCGCGTTGAGATCGTCGGGATGCGCAGCGATGGCTCGGAAATTTTGGTCGAGCTTGCGATTAGCCCATTCGAAATAAACGGCTCGACGTTTTTCACCGCGTATCTGCGGGATATTACCGAGCGAAAACGTAACGAAGAAGCCAGTCGGCAGTTGGCGGCGATCGTTGAATCTTCTGAGGATGCGATAGTTAGCACAGATCTCGACGGGAAAATTACAAGTTGGAATCAAGGTGCGGAAGAACTCTTTGACTACGTCGCTTACGAAGTAGTCGGAAAATCGATCAACATTCTCGCTCCGCCGGAACGCCGTGACGAGGGCATCGCCATCCTTGAGCGAATCCGCCACGGTGAGCGGATGAGCCATTGCGAAAGCGTTAGGCGGCGAAAAGGTGGAAGCCTTTTTGACGTTTCACTGACGTTTTCGCCGATAAAAGATGTACACGGGCGCGTCATCGGCGCGTCCAAAATCGCCCGGGACATTACCGAGCGCGTTCGAAATGATCGAAGGCGTGCCGCACAGTACACTATTACTGGTTTGCTGGCCGGCTCGCAGTCACTCGCAGAAACTGGGCCTCAGATTATCCAGGCAATCGCCGCTGCGGGGAATTGGGTTTTCGGTTCGATTTGGCTCTATCGCGAGGCCGAGAAGGCACTGCGCTGCGAGGTCACGTGGCGCACGGGAGCGGCCCCACTCGCCAATTTCGAAACGGTCACCCGCACAATTCCGCTCCTGAACACCATCGGGTTGCCGGGCAGAGTGTTCGCCTCGAAAAAGCCTGCCTGGATTTTTGATGTCGCTCGCGATCCAAATTTCCCGCGAAAGGATGCCGCGAGAGCGGCTGGCATTCGCGGCGCATTCGGGTTTCCACTCTTTGCCGAAGGCTCAGTCAAAGGTGTGCTCGAGTTGTTGAGTCCGGCGACTGTCGAGCCTGATGACGACCTGCTCCTGTTAGCGGATGCGCTCGGCAGTCAGATTGGCCTTTTCATTCACCGGCGGGCAATCGAGGCAGAATTGCAACGCCAAAGAGAAGCGGCCGATGCGGCCAGCGCAGTGAAGGTTCGATTTCTTGCCACGCTCAGCAAGGAGCTGCGCACACCGCTCACGCCAGTGTTAATTTGGGCTGGCGGCACCGTCAATCAGCCTGGTCTCAGTTCGGAGATTCAGGAAGGATTGAAAATGGTGTGCCGCAACGTCGAGAAAGAAGCCTGGCTGCTGGACGATCTACTCGATCTTAGCCGCCTTTCGCGCGGCAAATTACAGATTGAACTTCGCACGGCCGATGTGCATGAACTGCTTCGACACGCCAAAGAGAGCGTGCGCAGCCAGATCGAAGATCGGCATCTCAATGTCGCTGTCTCGCTTGAGGCCTTTTCACACATTTTGCGCGTCGATGGCCCACGATTGCAGCAGGTTTTTCGTCACGTCCTTGGTAACGGATGCAAATTCACGCCAGAACACGGCGCGATTTCCGTGCGCTCATTCAACGCTAATCCGAACCTGATTACTGTGGAGATTAACGACAGCGGTGTCGGAATCGAACCCCACCTTCTCCAGAAAATATTCAAACCCTTCCAACAGATCGACTCTCGGCAGGAAGGCCTTGGACTCGGCCTTGCCATCAGTAAAGCGATTATCGAGATGCATGGTGGGACGATTTCCGCGCAGAGTAAAGGCCTAGGGAGAGGCGCTACGTTTGTAATCGAATTGCCGATTCTGTAGCTGCTTCGCTGCCTACCATGGCCTAGCATGAGGAAGGCGCTGCCAACCCGTTGATGGAGCTCGATCCTCGGTTCGGCTATAACTGCTGAGAGATTCCGGGGCCACAGACCTAAATCCAGAGGTCGATGCGGCGGCCGGTCGTTTTTAGTCTTGGCCGATTCCGGTCCGACAGTAGCAACAAGCTGAAGCAGCGGGCGGCTGCGAAGCAGGTCAGCATTCCCAATCGAGCGGCGTTCCAAACAGGTGGCCGGGGCATTGAAAAAAAATTGCAAAAAAAAGCTTGCATTGTATTTCCTACTGAAATAGTAGGGGGATCAAAACCATAGTATTTCAGTCGACATTAACGACCGGATGAAGGACGAAACACGAAAACCATAAGGCCGACCCATGAAACTTTCTAAACGTGGCGAATATGCGCTTCGATCTCTAATCGATCTCGGCATCGCCGCTGAACTTGGCTGGCCGATGCTTCAGATAACCGAGCTGGCTACAAAAGAAAAACTACCAATCAAATTTCTTGAGCAGATTTTTACGCAACTCAAGGCGGCCGGATACGTGAAGAGCAGACGCGGAAAGTTTGGCGGTTACTCCCTTGCGCGTCCCACGAGCCGGATAAAATTCGGCGCTGTCATTCGATTGATTGAGGGGCCGCTGGCGCCGATTCGGTGCGTTAGCCAAACATCCTACGCGCGCTGCTCCTGCCCGGACGAAGCGCACTGCGGCCTGCGCATGTTGATGTTCGACGTTCGGAACGCCATCAGCACAGTGCTAGATCGCTTCACCCTCGCAGACATTGTCGGAATCACACTTCGCAAGTATCGCCGCGATAAGGTCACGCCGCCTTTCCTGCACCGATCGATCTCCCTTAGGTCGATCTTATCCACGAAGTCCGAGCCACCGAGTCGCCGCCGGGCAAGAGTGGAGGCATTTAAGCAATTTTCAGAGTCCCGAGGGAGTCAGTTACACAATAACCGCGTGAAAGGCGCGGCTACGTAGGAGAAAAATCATGTCAATCAGGAAATGGTTTTCACAAACTAACGTTGTTGTTTCAATACTGCTGCTAGCGTCGGTCCAACCGCTCGCTGCGGCGCCTCCTTCCGACTCTGAGCGACTCGAGAAGCTCGAACGCGCCGTCGAACAACTGCAAAAGCGTAATGCGGAACTGGAAGCTGAAGTGAGCAGCTTAAAAAAGCAAACTGCCGCGGTCCCTGAGGGGAAAATGAAAACGAAAGTCACTTATGAAGGAAAAACGTATGTGGAAAAGGCCGTGGTCGAAGAGAAAGCGCCGGTTTATGTCCAGCAGCGGGGACCGGAATTGAAACTGACGCTGGGTGGATTCATTCAGGTGAATTTCGAAGACGGCGACGTCTCTGCGTTCGAAGGCCGATTTGGTGAGACCGCGGTAAGGGATCGCTTTCGCATACGCCGGGCGCGGATCAATCTGACCGGGGATTTTGCGGAGCAATTCGACTTCAAAATCGAAGGCGACTTTGGCCAGGGCGATGGACTTAACTCGAACCGCACGGCGTTCTCAGGCACTGATATTTTCGTCAACTGGCATCAATTTCCCGAGGCACAAATCAAAGTTGGCCAATGGAAAGCGCCATTTGGTCTGGAGCAGCTCACTCCCGACACTACGTTGCTTTTTGCCGAGCGCAGCCTTCCTACAGGCGCAATCACGCCCGACCGGCAGATCGGCGCGCAGCTTTGGGGCAAGCCGTTTACGCACCTCTGGCCCGAGCAGAAGGATTTGCTGACCTATTACGCTGGCATTTTCAACGGGAATGGGCGGAACGTTAGCGTTAACGACAACGAGAGCTTCATGTATGTCGGCCGGCTGGAGTTAATGCCGTTTAAAGGCAAAGTCTTTGGTCAGGAGTCTTTCCTCAAGCTGGGAGGCGACGTTCTCAACAGCCGCGACAATGCGGGCACAAATATCTCGCAATCATTAAACCTGCTAGTCAACGACGATGGTTCTCTCTCGCCCTTTGCTCTTCCTTCAGCGGCTGAGCGAACAGCCTGGAGCGTGGACGCATGGCTGAAATTAGGTCCGTTCGATCTAATCGGTGAATTTCTTCAGGAAAGGGTGCGCCCTCGCACGGTCTTTGGTGCAGAGCCTGCCTTTTCCAAGTTCACCACGGACGGATTCTATGTCACTGGAGCCTACTACCTGATCCCGAAGAAGCTTCAGGTGGCGGCCCGGTGGGAACACCTCAATCCCGGGCAAAAGGGCGACGACGGCATCCAGTCCATTACCGGCGGCTTGAACTACTACATCCACGGCGACGATCTCAAGCTGATGCTCAACTACATTCACACGTGGTCGGATTTCCGGGAGGCGAATCCTGAATTTGGGCAGGATCAATTCGATGAAGTCATCGGACGCATGCAGCTGATGTTCTAATTTATGAAAAACTATACACTTCGAGCGGCAATTCACGACGCCATAATCTTGAACCAATTACGTTTGGAATACCGTCGGACCAATAAGAACCGGCGCAAAGATTCCTCTTTCCGCTGGCTGTTCCGATACTTGACCGGCGTGAGGCGACGCGCGCGGGCTTGAGAGAATGAAAAAGTTGAATGTCGAGTTCGGCCATTTGGCCGGGTCATGATCACATTCTGTTACTGAAACGAACTATGAAAATAAAAATAACAGCAATTATCGGAATGTTTCTGCTTTGGGCACCGTTGGTGACCGCAGAAGAAAAAACGGTGATTCGTTTCGGGCATTTCCCGAATATCACGCACGCCCAGGGTGTAATTGCGCACGCCTTCACACGCCAGAGCAAAGGCTGGTTTGAAAAGCGACTCGGACCGAATGTCGAAATTCAGTGGTTCACGTACAATGCGGGGCCTTCGGCCATGGAAGCGATCTTCGCGGGATCGCTCGATATCACCTATGTTGGCCCGAGTCCCGCGCTCAACGCTTACCTCAAATCGAACGGGGAGGAGATCCGTGTCATTTCCGGCGCGGCCAACGCAGGTGCAGCATTGGTTGTAAAGGCCGATTCGCCCATCAAGACCCCGGCGGATTTTCGCGGAAAGAAAATTGCCACTCCGCAACTCGGCAACACGCAGGACATTTCCTGCCGGGCGTGGTTGAAAGCGCACGGATTCAACGTCACTCAAACCGGCGGCGATGTGACGGTGATCCCAACCGCGAACCCGGATCAGCTCGGGCTTTTTCAAAGCGGCGGAGTTGATGCGGTTTGGACAGTCGAGCCGTGGGTGAGTCGTCTCGAGCGCGATGCGAAGGCGCGCGTTTTTCTCGAAGACAAGGACACCATCACTACGTGGCTTGTTTCCAGTGTGAAGTTTCTGCGTGATCGACGGGATTTGGCGAAGAAAATCGCAGACGCAAACGTGGAACTCACGAAATGGATCCAGGAGAATGAACCAGAAGCGCAGAAGTTATTGATCGAAGAATTGAAGGCCGAAACGCGGGCTGACTTTTCGCCAGACGCTGTCGCGCAAGCATGGAAGCGGATTCAGTTCACCAGCGAAGTCTCTCGCGATTTGATCGCCAAGTCAGTGCAGGACGGAAAAGACGCGGGTTTCTTAAAAGGCTCGACCGACACTTCGAAGCTAATCGAAACTCCGTAATGCACCTAGCTGGCCGCCACCGTTCCTCAGCTACTGAGGAGCTCCAAGTCATTGCGCCCTCGAAGCTCGCGATCGAAGAAGTTTCGAAAAGCTTTCAAAGCGCATCCGGCACGGTTCTGGCGCTTGACCGGGTGAGCTTGAACGTCGCGGAAGGCGAATTCGTTTGTCTGGTCGGCGCGAGCGGCTGCGGCAAATCAACTCTGCTCAACATCATCGCCGGGCTGGAGAAACCGGATAGCGGCACCGTCCTGGCCGATGGCAAACCGGTCACGGCGCCAGGGCGTGATCGCCTTGTCATGTTTCAGGAATCGGCGCTTTTTCCGTGGCTAAATGTTTTCGGCAACGTACTCTTCCCATTGAAGCTCAAACCAAATCTAACAAACAAAGACCGTCACGATGTGGCGAAATACTATCTCGAACTGGTGGGCCTAACCAGATTCGAACGTGCGAACATTCACGAGCTTTCCGGCGGGATGAAGCAGCGCGTCTCCCTGGCGCGTGCGCTTGCGCCGAATCCGCGCGTGCTTCTCATGGACGAGCCATTCGCTGCACTCGATGCGCTCACCCGCGAGCAACTTTACGGCGATATTCAGGAAATCTGGAAAGCGCGGCGCAAGACCATTGTCTTCGTCACGCATAATGTTCGCGAAGCGGCGTGCCTGGGCGATCGTGTCTTGATTTTTTCGCCGCATCCCGGCCGCATTCAGGAAGAATTTGCGGTGAAACTGCCCCGCCCGCGCGACATCAACAGTGTCGATCTTGCCGGTTACGCCACGCGAATCACAAAAGCTCTGAAGAGTCTCGGTAAAACCGCCACGGGATGAAACGATTTCTTCTGGCGGCGGCATTTTTCGCTCTCCTGCTCCTGATTTGGGATGCAGCGTTTCGCGCCAGAATTTGGTCGCCTGTCCTCTTGCCGTCGCCGTGGCAGGTCGCGATCTATTTGAAGAACGCGGCTGTGGACGGGACTCTCGTAAAGGCAACCGTGATCACGATGCGCCGATTGCTCGTTGGCTACTTCATCGGACTTGTCGTGGGACTTCCAGTCGGACTCTTAACTGCGCGCTGGAAATTGTTTGGCGATACGATTGGCACCATGGCGCTTGGTCTGCAAACATTGCCAAGCGTCTGCTGGGTCCCGCTTGCGCTCTTATGGTTTGGGCAAACCGAAGCGGCGATGCTCTTTGTGGTTGTGATGGGCACACTCTGGTCGGTAGTCATCGCCACTGAGACCGGCGTGCGCAATGTTCCACCAATTTACCGCCGCGCCGCGCTGACCATGGGCTCCAAGCGTTTGCATATGTGGTTCAAGGTCATTCTGCCTGCGGCACTTCCCTTTATCGTCAGCGGAATGAAGCAGGGCTGGGCGTTTGCCTGGCGCTCACTGATGGCGGCCGAAATTTTCGTGACGATCCTTACCGGCTTTGGTCTCGGCCAACTTCTCCATTACGGGCGCGAGTTAAGTGCGATGGATCAAGTCATTGCGATCATGCTCGTGATCGTTGTCATCGGTTTGCTTGCAGACAAAATTTTCTTTTCGCCGATAGAGAGATTTCTTCACCGCCGTTGGGGCACCAGCCAGGCATGAGCCTTCGCGAAAAACGGGCGCCGATCTCAGTCCAACGTGAGGTGCGCATCACAAATGAACTCGGTTTGCACGCGCGGCCAGCCGCTCAGTTTGTGAAACGCGCGAGCAGGTTTCGATCGGAAATCTGGGTCGTTAAAGAAGGCAAACGATATTCCGCCGCCAGTCTCATCGACATTCTGCGGGCCAATCTCGATTGCGGCGCCACCGCCACGCTCGAAGCGCACGGCATCGACGCGGACGAGGCCGTTGACGAGCTGGAGAAATTGCTCGCGGAATTCCACGAGAAAGACAACGCCTAACGCAGCGGCCGCGCGACCAGAATTCCGCTGTCCGACCGGTAGCGATACAGATATTGCGATAGCCGCGAGTCAACGATGACGCGACCGTAGTTGCTGGGCGAAGAAGCGTGCAGGAAATGTAAACTCCCATCTTTCGTCCGGACCGCGAGGCCGACGTGCGATGTCGAGTGAAGCCCGGACCGTTCGCGCCCG
>QHOW01000196.1:0-330 GCA_003219435.1 Verrucomicrobiota bacterium
GAGCGACCGAGGCGTTTTCCCACGCAAAAGTAGAGGAGCAAACCGAAAAGCGCCGTACCGAGACCAGCCAGGGACTCTCCGCTATGCCAGCGCAACAGATAAAACATCATCCAAATTGTGATTACCGAGAACAGAATCGGCGGGAGCGGATAAGCCCAAACTCGATAGGGCCGCGTGATTTTCGGATGCGTGAAGCGGAGGACGATAACGCCGAGCACAGCCAGCAGCGAGCAGATCAACAAACTGAATTGAGTATAGCGGACGACGTCCTCGAAACTCTGGGTCAGCAAAAGTAAATTCACGACGAGCAGTTGCAGGACGATCGCGTTC
>QHOW01000196.1:494-4510 GCA_003219435.1 Verrucomicrobiota bacterium
AGCGCCACTTCGAGTTGGCCTTTCAGTTCTTCGGTTGGCGTGGTGGCGAGAAAGATGGCGTTGAGCAGGACATAGATCACAATCACAATGCCCGTTCCGGCAAGCAATGAGCGCGGAACGTTCTTTTCGGGTCGCTTGATTTCACCCGTAATATAGACTGCCGCGTTCCAACCGGAGTAGGAGTACATCACGTAAACGAGCGCGATCGCGAATGACCCGCTAAAAACCGACATCGTATCGCCGGACCCAGGCAAAAAACTGATCGGTTGCTTCGCCGGAACGAAGAACCCAGCGGTGATGAGCGCACCGATTAGAAGCAGCTTCACGAGTGTGGAAAGATTTTGGAACGCGCTGCCGATCTGCAGATTGCCGAAATGAAAAGTCGCAACCACCCAGACAACGACAAACGACAACCCGACCGGGGAGCCGACGCCGAAGACTCCGACAAAATATTTTCCAAAAGCCATGGCCGCGAGCGCGATGGGCGCAGCGAAACCGACCGTGGCGGAAACGAAACCCGCCATAAACCCGAGGGCGGGATGATAAATCTGCGAGAGAAAATGATATTCGCCTCCAGAACGCGGAAGCGCGGCGCTTAGTTCGCCGTAGCAAAGTGCGCCGCAGAGCGCTGCGATTCCGCCGATGATCCAAAGCATGAGCAGCGCGAACCCGGATTGAATTTCCGCCACCTGAAAACCGAGACTCGTAAAGATGCCGGTGCCGATAATGTTGGCAATAACGATGGAACACGCGGTGACGAAACCGATCGTGCGCCGCGGCTGTGACACTTTCAGAGAACGAGCTTCGGCAACTTTGTTCATCGTTGGGTCGACAATCCCGAAATTATCGGGACTCGCGAGCTCTTTCGCAGTTGCATTCGAGTGCATGGTTAGGGAACGGACTGGCGATAGTATGGTGTTCGGCGCGCGGCGGCTCGTTGCTGGGTCGAAATAATTGCCGGTGATATCTCAATTTTTGATGAGTTGTCAGAAGCGATTCCCGGCATCACTTTGAAAGCGGCATGAACCCACATCCCAAGCTCTCCATCGAACCGGCCACTCAACTCGCGGTCTTTCTTGCAAATCGTCCCGGCGCGCTTGCCCGCGTGTGTGAAGCGCTGGCTAAAGCCGATATTAACATCCACGCGCTCGCCACTTCCGATACGGTCGATCACACGGTCGTGCGCATGGTTGTAAGCGATCCGACCAGGGCGCTCATGCTTTTAGGCGAAGCCGGCGTGCTCGCGCTGGAAACCGAGGTGCTCATGATCGAAACCGCGAGCGAACCCGGCGTCCTCGCCAAAATCGCCGAGCGCCTGGCAAACGCCGAGGTAAATATCGAATACGCTTATCTCGCAGGTGGCCGGGGATCTGAAAAAGGCCTCATCGTGCTGCGCCCATCCGATGTCGAAAAAGCGCAGAACGTGCTGCGTGATTTGTAACACGCTCTGGCGCTAATAGACGCGCGGGATCAACCGCTTTGTCCGCCGCATATAGGCGCGGTAATCCTCCCCGAGCGCGTCAAGGAGCGCGCTTTCTTCAATTCGGATGCGCCAAAGGAAGGCGCCGATGATCGGAACGGTCAGGAATAAGAGCGACAACCAATTCCCAAAACAAAATCCCAGGCCGACAAAGGCCAGAAGCGCGCCGGTGTAGGTGGGATGCCGAACATAACGATACGGCCCGGAATCGACCAGCTTGTGCTCGGCTGAGATCGATACATCAACTGTGAAATAACGGCCGAGATAACCGATCGAGTACCAGCGCAGAGCCAGACCTGCCAGAAAGAAGATGAAGCCCAGAAAATAAAATCCGCGCAGATATGGCAGGGTTGCCCTCGGAAAAAGCCAGATCATTTGAATCCCGAGCCAAAGACTCACAGCGATAACGGTCCAGAGCAGAAAAAGTGAACGGCGATCCCGGGACACAGCCTGGGTCCGCGAGTGCCGAGTGAAAGCAAGATAAAGCTCCGAAAGCCCATAGAGTGCGCCGAGCAACAATGGATTAGGCAATCGCATGAGGAATTATTTTGGAAGGCGGTGTCCTCTTGTACGATTGTGCGGCTCAGGCGGTAGCTCGACAAGCTGAAACGTCGCCGGGTCGATAAACTTACGGGCGAATCTCGATGGCCGTGCCGTCCGGTGTAACCCGCCAGAGCTCTTCGATTTCTTCGTCGGTAAGCGCGATGCAACCCGCCGTCCAATCCTTCCAACGATGAAACGCGCCAATCCAGCCGCGTCCATTTGGAATTCCGTGGATCATGATGTCAAAACCGGCGGAGACACCGCGCTCTGCGGCGCGTGCGTTATCGCCATTCGACGGATAGGAAATGTGCAGCGCGAGATGAAAGCTGCTTTGCGCGTTCCGTCCGTCGATCTTGTAGGTTCCTTCCGGCGTTTTCATGTCGCCCTCTTTTTCTTTCGGCCCGATAGGGCTGCGGCCCAGCGCAAGGCGGTAAGTCTTGAGCCGTCTGCCGTCGCGCAAGACCGACAATTTCCGGGCCGCTTTTTCGACGACAATGCGATCGATCGTTGTTTCATGGGGCAGGGGATGCCAGTTGTGGTGTGCGTAGAAGTAAACAGCCAGCACCAGCGGACAGATGACGACACACAGCAAAGTGATCTTGCGAATCACATTCGGAGTTTTGACGGCCTAGCTGAAAACGCAAACGAGCAGACCCGAAGGGTCGCTCGGAAATTAGCCGGTGGCACAACCACGGAAACAAGGAGACCCGAAGGGTCGCTCAGAAATTAGCCGGTGGTGCAAACCACCGCCGATACAGTATAAACAATCCAAGCCCCAATAGGGGCGTGGTAGACAAATCCGTATGTCATCGACACACCTGAGCCTGCATTATCATATCGTTTTCGGAACCAAGAATCACGAGCCGATGATCCAACCGGCGTGGCGCGCGAAATTGCACGTATATCTTGGCGGGATCATCCGGACGGCGGGCGGAGTTCCCGAGAGCATCGACGGCGTTTCCGACCATGTGCATCTGCTGATTGGCCTTCGCGCGACGCATCGCTTGGCTGATGTGCTTCGCGAGCTAAAGGCGGTTTCTTCCGGTTGGGTGCACGATGAGATTGGCATGCGTGGTTTCGCATGGCAAGAAGGTTACGGCGCGTTTACCGTAAGCGCTTCTCACGCGTAGCGGTTCGTCATTATGTCGAGCAACAAGCGAAGCATCATCGCACGCGCACATTTCGCGAGGAATATCTGGAATTGCTGCGCCGCAGCGACGTGGAATTTGATGAGCGTTATGTCTGATTCCGACGCCCCTGCCGGGGCTGGATGTGTTTACACGATAAACCGGTGGTTCGCACCACCGGCTAATCTGATGACATCCCTGCAGGATTGAGGCTGGCCCTTACGTGACGAATACGTCACAGGTGGTTTGCACTTCCGGCTAATTGCCCAACGTCCCGGTAGGATCGGATTTGTCTCCACCGTTCGTGATTGCCAATGGGCGTTTGGTGTTGGATAAAAACTCGGCGCGTTTTATGACTTCGGTAAAGACTTGGCTCGGTTATCCCTATCCGCTGGGCGCGACCTGGCTGGGCAACGGCGTAAACTTTGCCCTCTTTTCCGAAACGGCCGCCTCGGTTGAGCTTTGCTTGTTCGACAATGCTGAGGCCACCGAAGAAAACATTCGCATTCCCGTCACCGAGCATACCGATCAGGTGTGGCATGTGTTTTTGCCTGAAGTCCGGCCAGGGCAATTGTACGGGTTTCGCGTCTCCGGCCCGTACAATCCGGAGCGCGGGCTGCGGTTTAACAGTTCCAAACTCCTTCTCGATCCATATGCGAAAGCGATCGCCGGGGAAGTGAATTGGGCGGATGAAATGTTTGGTTATGTTGTCGGAGGCGAAGAGGAAGATTTAACCCAGGATTTTCGCGACGATGCATGGGGCGTTCCGAAGTCGGTCGTAATCGATAATGCTTTCGATTGGGGCGATGAGAAGCGACCCGGCATTCCGTTGCACACTTCTGTGATCTACGAGGTGCACGCGAAAG
>QHOW01000197.1 GCA_003219435.1 Verrucomicrobiota bacterium
TCGAGTTCAAATCAATGGTGCGCAATCTTCACGCGGCAGGCATCGAAGTGATTCTTGACGTGGTTTACAATCATACTGCCGAAGGAAATCAGCTCGGCCCGACGCTCTGCTTCCGCGGGATCGACAATCCCGCTTATTACCGGTTGCAGCCGGATAATCCGCGTTTGTATCTGGATTTCACCGGCACGGGGAACACTTTCAACCTGCTAAATTCTCGCGCGCTTCAACTGGTGATGGACAGCCTCCGCTATTGGGTGCTCGAAATGCACGTGGACGGATTTCGATTTGATCTTGCTGTCAGCCTGGCTCGCGATCACGAAGGC
>QHOW01000190.1 GCA_003219435.1 Verrucomicrobiota bacterium
TCGACAAGCTGTATCCCGAACCCGCTTTGTTCGCAACGGCGACGTTGCTTTCGAACTGCAGCGCACTGCGGTGTTACTAACGATGCAGAAGGGGAAAGTCGATCTGGCGCGCCAGAGGATGCCGATCGCCCGCCACCGGTCACTCGGCAATTCTCTAGCCAACCGAATTTCGCTGCCTTTGCTGGAAATAGAAAAGCGGTGGCTCTTCTTGCAACTGGCCCGCGAGCTGCCCTGATAACCGCGTTTAGCGACAATGAGATCGAGAAAATCTCGCGAAGCTTGGCTGCGGATTCTAGAAGAGTTGCTCTATAGTAGGTAGGCGCGATCCCCGAGCAATCCGACGACGGACGGCTCGGAGAGCCGCCCTTCCCATTTAAACAACAGGCAACCCCGGAAATTTCCGTCCGAGAATAATCTGACTCGGTGCGTGCAACCAGTGATCCAGCACGGTCCCGTAAACGCTGCGGAAGTCGGTGTTGAATTTCAGATCGCCGTAATCGAGATCCGTCAGGCTCGGATATTTCCCGAACAACCCCGGCTTCGCTGCCCCTCCCAGAACGAACATCGGAGCAGCTGCGCCGTGATCGGTTCCGCCATTTGCATTTTCTGCGACGCGGCGGCCGAATTCGCTAAATGTGATTAGCAGCACGCGATCGAAATTTCCCTGTTGCTTGAGGTCGTTCGCGAACGCACTCAGTGCGTCGTTCAACTCGTCCAGCAAACGCTCGTGCGCGTGGATCTGTCTGGCGTGCGTGTCGAATCCGCCCTGACTAGTGTAATAAACTCGCGTCGGCAAACCACCGGCGATCATGCGCGCGATCAGACTCAGGCTCTCAGCGAGAGGTCCCTGTGGATATGGGACGCTGGATTTGTATTTGCGCGCGATTGCGAGAACTTTGTCCGAACTCAACTGCGCATCGAGCGCGGTCCGCTGCAGAAAATCGACGGCGCTGAGATCCGTCTTCTTTTCTCCGGAGATCGCGCCGATGGAGCCGCCTTCCGTTCCGGCCAATAGCGCGTCTTCGCTGTCGGCCGATCCGTTCAGCTGTCGGAAGAAAAATTCCTCGGCGCTCATTCGGTCTTCCGCTTTCTCGGATGACGTCCACCGAAACTGCTCCGGCCGTGAGAAAGTGACCCCCGTTGGCGTTTTGGCCGTGAACGCCTGTGGCATTTCTTCACCGATCGCGACGCCGACCAATGGGTCGGCGCCAGCGCAACAATTATCGAAGTAGCGACCGAGCCAGCCTTCGCTTACGTTTCGATCAGCATCAGAGGCGGTCTGCCAGATTTCAGTCGAGCGAAAGTGGGATCGATTTGGATTCGGATAACCTACGCCTTGCACGACACTCAAATGGCCTTCGTCGAAGAGGGCTTTTAACCCTGTCAGTTTACCGTTCAACCCCACGTAGGAATTGAGCTTGAGAATTTTGTCTCCCGGCAAACCAAGTGTTGGGCGGGACCGGTAGTAAGCATCGTCGGCGTAGGGCACCACCATGTTGAGTCCGTCGTTGCCGCCTGCCATCTGCAAGACCACGAGAATCGTGTCGTCTTTGCCGGTCGGAGTTTGGGTAAGCGCGTTAGCTGCCATTGCGTCGAGAGCAAAGAAAGTTTTCTCGAGAAAGACCGGCAGTGTCCAGGAAGCTGCGGCACCGAGCATAGAGGTGCGGAGAAATTGCCGGCGCGTGTGCAATGTTTGTTTCATAGATCGGTCAGGTGAGTTGGAATTCCGGCGTGCTCATCATCAGATGCAGTAAACCACGCATGGTCTTGTCGCCAGTGTCGGGGTTTCGCGCCTCGAGATATTGAACAAAAGCTTCTGCTTCTTTCGCGGCTGGCTTGGCTTGAAAGAGGCGATCGCTCAAGTGCGCCACAAGTTCCTGCGGCTTTTCACGCAGGTCTCCGGGAATCAATTTCGAAACGTCGATGGGATCGCGTCGAGTCTCGGCCGTGAGCGCGGCTGCCCGTCCAAACGCGAGATCCATCCCTTTTTGCTTTCCCGGATCAGATGCCGGCAGCATCGCGTCGCCGTTGATCAAATAATTCGCGAAATTGTAACGAAAAAGAAGCGTGGACGTGCTGATCCACGATTTGCCGCCGTCCCAGCCCTTCACGCTTGGCGGCGCGAAAAGAATCTGGCCCATTTGGCGCATAGCATTTTGCGCAATCGCAACCGGCGGAAGCGGTATCTCGAGCAGCTTTGCAGTCTGAATAAGAAACTGCACCGGACTTTTGATCTGGCTCCGCATGATATGCCCGGAATAGAATTCGCTCGAGCTAAAAATTTCCCGCAAGACGGGCCGAATTTCGTAGTTGTGCGCGCGGAGGCGGCTCGCCATCGCGTTGACTGTCTCCGGCGACGGATCGTCCTCGACGAAATAGCGCCAGATTTTTCGCCCAATAAATTGCGCGCACGCCGGCTTTTCCAATAGCGTGTCGATAATATCGTCGCCGTCGAATGGTCCAGTTCGACCCATGAACGTTTTCGAACTCGCGTCATGCTGGAAAGAGCTGAATCGAAACTGCTGCGTCCTCAAATTGACACGATAACCAGTAAATGCTCGCGCTGACTCGCGGATGTCCTGCTCGGTATAATTGCCGATCCCGATCGTGAAAAGTTCCATTAACTCGCGTGCCCAATTCTCGTTTGGGTGTTCCTTCTCGCTTTTTTCAAGATCGAGATAAATCATCATCGCGGGATCGCGTGACATTTTTTTCGTCAAGGTGGCAAAGTTCCCGAGCGCATTTCGCCGCAGCGTGTCGTTCTGGAGCCACATCCAATAACCGTCTCTGACTTTCTGCACGCTGGTTGCGAAATGGCCGTGCCAGAAAAGCGTCATTTTTTCCACAAGCGGCGCAGGCGATGTCAGCATTCGTTCGAGCCACCAACGTCGAAGATCGAGAATATTTTCGCCCTCCATATCATGGAACGCGCGTTTTCTTTCTCTCCGTTCCTTGGGAGATCTTTTCTTTGACCGCATTTGCGTGACGATTTTACCGATGGTACGAGGACGCGCCCACGCGGGTGGCGGGACATCTGCGAGGTCATCGCTGACATCGACCAGATCGCGGACCGTCGCGTCTAGTCCCTTTCCGCGGGCCGCTTCGATTTCGCCGGGCGTTCCTCCGAACCCCGCGCGGTTCAAGAGATGCGCGGCGGTTTCGTAGTTCCACTGCTGCGCCGACAAGGGAGTAAACACCGGTATCTGAACGAAATTCTGAAACTAAGTTTGCAATATTATGACGGGCCGCAAGCTCTTTCGGTTACAACTGGAAATGGAAAGTCTCGGCCGTGGCCGCCGCCTCTGGGTTTGTAGGTATTGCTCGTTTTTCCTCGCTACGACATATGCGGCCGGTGCAATGAAAATTTCACGCTCTAAGCGACCAACTGGCGGCTCTGCACAGCGATCTGAACCAGGAAAAGAAACAGATCCATCCTTTTCGGATGGCCGCGGGCCGGCAGACCGGCGTAACGAACCGCCAGAAAATCGATCTACGAAGCTCGAGTCGGAGACTCCTCGGCAGTTTGCCTTGGCGTCGGTGTAGGTGTTTCAGGGAGTTGGCGTCGGAGTCGGAGCCGGTACTAGGGTGGGATCGCCTTCAAACCCCCCGTTGTCGTGTTATCGACATCCTCCTCGTAGGTTTCAACGAAGCTGCAGCCGCTGTTAATGGCTGCCGTAAAAGGAATTATTCATGGCATCCAAAGCCCAGAGACAT
>QHOW01000038.1 GCA_003219435.1 Verrucomicrobiota bacterium
GAGATCGATCTGGCCAAAGTGCCAAAGCGCGAATCTGGCATGACGCCATACGAGATTTTGCTGAGCGAATCGCAGGAGCGAATGCTGATCATCGCCAGGCAGGGAAAAGAAAATGTCGTTCGCGAAATTTTTGAAAAGTGGGACGTGCCCTGCGCAGAAATTGGCCGTGTCACGGACGATGGGCTGATGCGTGTGCGCAGCAACGGTTCGATTGCCGCCGAAATCCCAGCTAGAGCGCTCGCTGACGAAGCGCCGCTTTATTCGCGCGAAGCCGAACCTCCTTCTCCTGTAGCGACGGTCCATGACCGCCGCGTTGATAATCTCCCGGAGATAGACAATCACGAAGCGCTCCGCCACTTGCTGCGCGATCCGACGATCGCGTCCAAAAACTGGGTCTATCGTCAATATGATCACACCGTGCGGACCGGTACAATCGTAAAACCGGGGTCGGATGCCGCCGTATTTTTCGTTCGTTACGCAAACAAAATCCTGGCCGCTACCACCGATTGCAACTCGCTCTATTGCGTGCTTGACCCGCGCGAGGGCGGTAAAATCGCTGTTGTCGAAGCCGCGCGAAATCTCACCTGCGCCGGGGCAAGACCGTTGGCTGTTACTGATAACCTGAATTTCGGCAATCCGTATCAGCCTGAGAATTTTTGGCAATTGCGCGAAGCGGTGGAAGGGATCGCCGAGGCCTGCCGCGCGTTTGGCACGCCGGTTACCGGCGGCAATGTCTCGCTGTACAATGAAAGCCCGGCCGGAGTGGTCGATCCAACGCCAACCATCGCGATGGTCGGTTTGATCGATGACGAAAGCCATATCACGATCCAGTGGTTCAAAAACGCCGGCGACGCGATCATCCTCGTCGGTGAAATTGGAAACGAACTGGGCGCCTCACAATTTTTAAAGATTTGTCATGGACGCAAGCAAGGTCCACCGCCATGCGTCGATCTTGAACTTGAGATTAACGTGCAAAATGTTGTTCGCGATCTGATCCGCGCGGGCCTCGTAAAAAGCGCACACGATTGCTCCGAGGGCGGACTTGCCGTCGCGCTGGCTGAATGCTGTTTCAATCCGGAAAAACTTTTCGGGGCAGAGATTGATCTCTGTAGCCGTCTATCTCTGGGCGACGCGACGTCCGCGAGCTTGACACACGAGCGCCGCGCTTCGCAGAGCGAGGCTGCTACAGTCCTCTTTAATGAATCACAGTCCCGCGTTATCATTTCCGTCGCTTCGAAGGACGCCGGAAGGACGATGTCGATTTTGCGAGAACGCGATGTTCCTTTCCAAGAGCTGGGCAAGGTCGGCGGCTACGATCTGTGCATCCATGTGAACGACGAAACTTTTCGCTGGCCAGTTACCGATCTTCACGATGACTGGTTCAACGCCATCCGCCGTGCGGTGGAAGATGAATCGGAAACAATTCCAAGCTTGTGAGGACGCGTTGGTGATGACGACGCTCGGCGGAAGTGTCGAATTCCGAACTGTGCGACATTTGGCTGGATATTATTCGCGCACTCCAATAGACAGACAATTGCGCCATTGAATGCTAATTAATTTAGTGGATTATTGAGTGTGATCTCTCCAGACAACCTCCCGGCTGTCGAGCCGACCGAAGCCGAGGCCTACCCGCAGCACGAGTGCGGACTTTTCGGCGTGTTCGGCCACCCGAACGCGGCCGTGCTGACGTATTATGGTTTGTTTGCGCTGCAGCATCGCGGCCAGGAGAGCGCGGGGATCGTCACGAGCAATGGTCCGGGCGCGAGCTTTCTGACGCACAAAGACATGGGCCTTGTGTCGCAGGTATTCGGCCAGGAAGAACTGGCGAGACTCAAGGGCACCCGCGCGATCGGGCACACCCGCTACTCGACTACCGGCACAAGCACGATCAAGAACGCGCAACCCTTTGTGGTTGACTGCGTGCGCGGCCAGATGGCGATCGCACACAATGGCAATCTGATTAACGCCGATCTTTTGCGAGACGAGCTGGAAGCAAAAGGCTCCATCTTCCAAACGACTGCTGACAGCGAGATCATCTTGCATCTCCTCGCGCAGCCCTCGGAGAACGGGGGCAATGTGCTGGCCGCGTTGCGCCGGATTCAGGGCGCATTTTCGCTTCTGATCATGAGCGAACGCGAACTCATTGCCGTGCGCGACCCTTTCGGCTGGCGACCGCTCGCGCTGGGTAAACTCGACGGCGCGTATGTTGTCGCTTCCGAGAGCTGTGCTCTCGATCTTATTCACGCGGAGTTCATCCGCGAAATTGAGCCGGGCGAAGTGCTGATCATCGACGAAAACGGATTGCGTTCGGAACGGCCATTCCCAGAAGAACGGCCAGCCTTCTGTATGTTCGAGTACGTTTACTTCGCCCGCCCAGACAGCATGATCGGCGGTGTCAACGTAGGAAAAGTGCGAATGAAAATGGGACGCGAGCTCGCGCGCAGATTCCCCGTCGATGCAGACATCGTTGTGCCGGTGCCTGACTCTGGGAATTATGCCGCACTCGGTTTTGCTGAAGAGCTCAAGATTCCCTACGCGCACGCTTTTGTTCGCAATCACTATATTGGCCGCACATTTTTGCAGCCGAGCCAGCTCATTCGCGATTTCGATGTCCGGGTAAAACTCAATTTGATCAAGGAGATGGTCGCCGGAAAACGCGTTGTGGTGATTGACGATTCAATCGTGCGTGGAACGACCGCGCGGGCGCGCGTGGGAACCTTACGCGAAGCCGGCGCCACGGAGGTGCATATGCGAGTGAGCTGTCCACCGCACCGGTTCGCCTGCCATTACGGCATCGATTTTCCCGATCCGGAAAAATTGATCGCCAATCAGATGTCGATGGAAGATATCTGTAAATATCTCGGCGTAGACAGCCTCGGGTATCTTGATGTCGAAGGCATGGTGAAGGCGACCGGGAGACCGGTGAACACCTTCTGTCTCGCCTGTTTTACCGGCGATTATCCCCTGCCCGTCGACCCTGCGCTCGATAAATTCATCATGGAACGACGAGAAGCCCGGGCCAAAGCCCTGGCCGATCAGGAAGCGCATCCGTCTCTGTTCGCGGATTTGAAATGATTGGAATGACGAAGCACGAATTACGAATGACGAAGGAATGACAAAGTCCCAAGAAAAACCGCATCTCGTTCGCTAATCAATTCGTCATTCCTGTTTTCGGATTTCATTCGCCATTCGGATTTCGTCATTTCGCCGGCAGAGCGATCGCGAAGCAATTTCCAACACCTCCTGTGAAATCTGTGGGAAGAAAGAAGAAGGCTTATGCATCTGCCGGCGTGGATGTCGATCTCGGTAACCGACTAAAGCGCCATCTTCAATTGCTCGTGAAGCAAACGCATGGGCCACAGGTGCTCGGCAGGATCGGCGGTTTTGGCGGATTGTTCCGGGCAAACTTTTCTGGCCTGCGGGAGCCCGTATTGGTGGCAAGCATTGATGGGGTCGGAACGAAATTGAAGATCGCTTTTGCGATGAACAAACACGACACCGTAGGCGCTGATCTCGTAAACCACTGCGTGAACGACATCGCCGTGCTCGGCGCGCGACCGCTTTTTTTTCTCGATTACATCGGCTGCGAGAAACTCGACCCCGATACTTTTCAGCAACTGCTGCGCGGTTTCTCTCGCGCGTGTCGCTCTGCTGGCTGCGCCTTAATCGGCGGCGAGACAGCGCAAATGCCGGGAATGTATCGCAAGGGCGAATACGATCTCGCGGGTTGCATCGTTGGTGTCGTTGAACGTGGCAAGATCATCGATGGCAGCAGGATTGAACCGGGCGACGCGGTCCTCGGCCTCGCCTCAAACGGTCTTCATACAAACGGCTACTCGCTCGCGCGAAAGATTCTATTCGAGAAAATGCGGCTCAAGCTGGGTTCGCAACTCCCGGGATCAGCAACAACTGTCGGAAAAGAATTGCTGCGCGTGCACAAAAATTATCAGCCGCTCGTGACAAAAGTTCCAACTGGCCTGATGAAAGGGATGGCGCATATCACCGGCGGGGGCTTGATCGATAATTTGCCGCGGATATTACCGGCGAATTGCGATGCCGTGATCGAGACTAAAAGCTGGAAGGCACCGGCGATTTTCCAAATCTTGCGGCAGAATGGAGGCGTCGATCCTGAAGAGATGTATCAGGTTTTCAATATGGGCATTGGGATGGTTGTGATCGTCGCACCGCAGAACGCGGTAAAGGTGATGGCGATTCTCCGCGCAAAACAGATTGGCCGAATCGAGCGTGGCACCGGGACGACGCGCTTGGTGTTCTAGCTAGGAATGACGGCTTCCCAGCCGTCAAGGAGATGCGAGGCTGGGAAGCCGTCACCCCTTGATTGCTTGATTCCATCTGTTCTGCGGATTAAGCGTGCTTCGCGTCATGTCTCGCACATCGACATCGTCCAGCAGTGAATTGTTGCGCGCGCACTGCGCCGCGATTGCCAGGGAGGAAACCGTTCTGCGCGAAGGCGGCGGCAAAGCCGGTCACGAACGTCAACGTAAGATGGGCCGCCTGCCAGTGCGTGAACGAATCAGTGATTTGCTCGACAAGGGTTCGCCGTTTTTCGAGATCGGTCTCTGGGCCGCCTATAAGATGTATGACCAATGGGGGAAGATCCCGGCAGCAGGCGTAATTGCTGGGATTGGAAATATCGCGGGAGTTCCCTGCATGATTATCGCCAACGACGCGACCGTGAAGGCCGGCGCCTTCTTTCCGCAAACAGCCAAAAAAGTGATCCGGGCCCAGCGCATCGCTTTTGAATGCGCCCTGCCCATCGTCTACCTGGTCGATTCCGCCGGTGTGTTCCTCCCGATGCAGGACGAAATTTTTCCGGATGAAGATGATTTCGGCCGTATTTTTCGAAATAACTCCGTCATTTCCGCGGCTGGCATTCCGCAGTTCGCCGCCATCATGGGGAATTGTGTCGCCGGCGGCGCGTATCTCCCGGTCTTGTGCGACAAAATTCTAATGACGAAGGGAAGCGGTTTGTACCTCGCCGGGCCTTCACTCGTCAAGGCTGCTATTGGACAAATAGTCGATGCCGAGGAACTAGGCGGCGCGCAAATGCACGCGGAGATAAGTGGCACGGTAGATTTTTACGAAAAAGACGATCCGTCGTGTCTCAAACGCCTTCGTTCGCTCATCGCATTGCTTCCCGAAGCAAAGGAAACTGGTAGGGCGCGACCACAGCCTGTTCGCCGCGGCGAGGGCGTGCCGAAACCGGCCCAGGACCCAGATACAGTCTACGATTTAATCAGCTTCGACGGTCAGAAGCAGTACGCTATGCGCGATCTGCTCGCGGTGGTCGTCGATGCAAACTCAATCGACGAATACAAAGCCGATTACGGCAAGACAATCGTGACCGCGTATGCCCGCATTGAGGGGCGCGCGGTCGGCATTGTTGCAAACCAGCGCTTGCAAGTGCGGACTAAAAAAGAAGGCATTCAGATGGGGGGCGTCATTTACCACGATAGCGCCGATAAAGCGGCGCGCTTCGTGATGGACTGCAATCAAACGAGCTTGCCGATCATTTTTTTTCAGGATGTCACCGGTTTTATGGTCGGGCGCGATGCGGAAGAGAGCGGGATCATTCGCAGCGGCGCGAAGCTAGTGAATGCGGTCAGCAATTCTGTCGTTCCGAAGATCACGGTAGTTGTCGGTGGATCGTTTGGCGCCGGGAACTATGCGATGTGCGGGAAAGCTTACGATCCGCGATTCATCATCGCCTGGCCGACGGCTCGCTACGCTGTGATGGGCGCCGCCCAGGCGTCCGACACCGTCTTTGCAGTTCTTGCTCGCGCAAGAGAGCGCGACAAAACGTCTTCGCCGGAAGAGCTGGAAGAATTGCGGGCCACGGTCAAAAGGAATTACGAGGAACAAACCGATATCCGCTACGGCGCGGCCCGCGGCTGGGTGGACGCGATCATTCAACCGCACGAGACCCGCGACATCCTGGTTCGCTTGTTGGAATGTGTCTCGCGTCCAATGCCCAGAGCGCGCTTTCACACCGGCGTGATCCAGGTTTAAATTCGTCATTCGGATTTCGTCATTCACACCATGCCGGTCGTTCTCATCGAAAAAGAAACGCCGCAAATCACGATTGTGACTCTCAATCGTCCCGAGCGACGCAACGCGCTTACGATCGAGTTGCTCACTGAGCTGATCGCCGCGATCAACGTCGCTTCGGATCAACCGGAACAGCGAATCATGATTCTGCGCGGAGCAGGCGCTGCGTTTTGCACAGGCTTGGATTTGAAAGAAGCTGCCGATCCCAAAAAAGCGTATGCGACTGCGGAGCTCGTGTCGAAGACATTGATCACACTCAGCCAAACTCGTTTGATCACGATCACGGCAGTGCACGGCGCGGCGGTGGCAGGCGGCGCAGGAATCATGTCAGCGTGCGATTTTGTTGTCGCGGCCGACGGAACCAGGATTGGTTATCCGGAAGTGCGTCGCGGTTTGGTCGCTGGTTTGGTCATGAGCTTTTTGCGGCGGCAAGTCGGCGAACGAAACATGCGCGAACTATTGCTCGGTGGCGAATTGATCGACGCCGAACGCGCAAAGGAAATCGGTCTCATTAATCGCGTGGTGCCTCAGGGTGATTTGCTGAGCGAAGCGCAAGAATTCGCTGGTTCCATTTTACAAGGCGCGCCAGGCGTGTTGGCGCAGACTAAACGATTGATCGACGAGCTCTGGTGGCGCTCGGTGAAAGAAGATGTCGATTTGGCGCTCAAGTACCACATGCAAGCGCGCGAATCGGCCGAAGCACACGAAGGGATCGCAGCCTTCAACGAAAAGCGACCGCCCAATTGGGTGATCGGAACATAATGGTGGGTCAGGTAGTCTTGCCTGACTCGGCAGCCTGCCAAGAAGTCTGGAAGGCTATCATCCAAGGAGCTGCCAACGCGAACTGGCCCCTTTAGAATTCGACGAATTCCTTGGGATAATGTGACAGATCCAATTTCCCTTCCGCGGGATTGAGTCTGATGCCCCATTGCTGCATGGCCAGCGCCCCAGACAAGACTTCGATTGGATTGCCATCTTCGTCATTGCCTATCTCGTCAACAAGAGCGTGAGTCGAAAACGGGTAGTTCTGAATCTCGCCCTCCAGAAGCGCGGCTTGATTGGCTTCTTTAACTGTGCCGCCGAGCGCAGTTCGAATAGGTCGGGAGTGGCTGATGTTTTCAGGACTTCAGCTACCGATGGAATTACATACGTATTGCGCGCACCCGAATCAAAGAGCGTCCAGCATTTTCGACCGTCAACGGCAATCATCTGTCTGATTCATCCCATGGTGAGCAACTCTAAAGATGTCGAGAGCAGACAGTCAAGCCAATGACGCTCCAGGTAGGCGAACGAAATATGCGCGAACTATTGCTCGGCTCTGAATTGATCGATGCCGAACGCGCAAAGGAAATCGGCCTCGTCAATCGCGTGGTGGTTCAGGATGATTTGCTGAGCGAAGCGCGAAATTCGCTGGCTCTATCTTGCAAGGCGCCCCGGGCGCGTCGGCGCAGACTAAACGACTGATCGAAGAGCATCAACAGAATCCACCACCATGGTCGCCCGACGATCTTGCACCAAATGTAGAGATTGTAGATCGGGATGATGCTGGCCCAACCGGGCTGGCTGGCTTTGGTAAATACTTTCCACATCGCCACAATTATCAGCAGCCCGATGAGCAGCCCGATAATCCCCGGAACGGGACTCCCGCCAGCGGCAGAAGTTGCGTAATCAGTTGTTTCCTGAGCCAGCAGAAATTGGCCTGGTAGCAAGAGGCAAAATGCAATGAGCGGGAGTTTTACGAGTGATTTCATAAAGTTAATTGGTAGGCGCGGCTTTTAACGGACTGCGCCCAGCACGGCAGGAAAAATCTTTTTCGCGGGCTTCCTCGGCGCGGCAAGCCGATAACCGATCTCTGACCTCCGACGTCTGACCTCTGACCTCTGAATTCAGGCACCAGTCCGTCTTTACGGATCGTAACCAAGACGCGATGGTCGCGCGCGAATGCAAATGAAAAGCATGTGGTGGAAACGCCATTGGCGGCCCAAAGTCGGGTGGGGTGTGCCGGTGGCATGGCTCACGCTTTGTGTCGTTTGGAGCTCGACCTGGCTCGTCATCAAGATCGGATTGCGCGAGCTGCCGCCGATTTCCTATGCCGGAATCCGTTTTCTGCTCGCGATCATTGTCCTTTTCGCCGTCTCAATCGGGCGAGTCCGCCTATTGCCACGGCAGGCGTTGGATTACGCAGTGCTTGCATTCACTGGGGTCCTGATGTTTGCCGTGAACTATGGACTGCTTTTTTGGGGTGAGCTGCATGTTTCATCCGGGCTGGCGGCGGTGTTGCAGGCGACAATCCCGATCTTTGGAATGGTATTCGCGCATTTGATGCTTCCCGATGAACCATTGCGCCTCCGAAGACTCGTCGGCGCGTTGCTTGCCCTCGGTGGGGTGACGATAATTTGCGAGCGGCTTCTCGGTTTCAATGGGTGGATGGCATTCTGGGGCGGACTCGGCATCGTGTTCGGAGCGGCCGGCGCGGCGTTTTCGAACGTGCTGCTCAAAGCGCGTGTGATCCAGTTGGCGCCGGCGATGATCGCGGGCTGGCAAATGGTTTTCGGCGCAGTCCCTTTGCTCGTGACCGGATTCGTCGTGGAAGGGAACCCGCTGCGCTTTCATTGGAGCGGCTTGTCTATCTTCAGCTTGTTTTATCTGGCCGTGATAGGCTCGGCTCTCACGTTTTTGCTTCTTTACTGGCTCCTGCACCGAATGACTGTGGCGAACCTGCAAGCGATCTCGCTCGTCACGCCGCCGGGTGCAGTTGCGTTAGGCTGGGCGATTGGTGGAGAAAAATTCTCGCTCTGGTCACTTGTTGGCGCGTGTTTTGTTCTCGCCGGCGTATGGATGATTTTCCGAAAAACAAAAGTGAGGGATCTCGCAATACAGGAAGGCTAGACAGACGCACAAATCGTTTTATCGCTAACGTACTTCTCATAAATCGTAGTTACTTTCTTGAATTTTCCGGCTGTGATTAGTGACTTGCTTCTTCAGAGACGAGCTTCGCCAAATCGTCGTGCTCGCTGGCAATCAGCCGAGAACCAGGTTGGAGCAAGTGAAACAGGGCCGCGAGAAGCGAGGGGCGAACAACCGCCTGCGAAAAGCACGCAAGGATCTGTTCTGTTTCAAGTCGCCTCCAACCAGTTCAGGAGAGAATTTCTTTTTGGAATCTGTCGACACAAATCGCATTGCCGAACTGCTGCTATCCCTGAAGATCCGTTCTCTACGCTGGTTTCTCGCTAATGCGTTTCGGTATGAAGCGCGGCAATAATTTGCTTGAGCACTGCTTGATTCCATGTCGGCACGGGTGCTTTTGCCGACAATCCTGAATCAAATATTTCTTTTTGCATCGCCTCGGCCGCGCGGTTCGAAAGCATCCAACCGAGAGGCAAGGGAACGGTCGCCGGAGCGAGCGAAAAGAAATACAAACACTGCAGCCCGGCCGCTTGAATTCCCAGTTGCGTCTTGATCGCGTCGCAAAATTCTCGCTGCGCCTGTCCGATGGACTTTTGCGCATATTCGCCGCGCGCCTCGCGCGTGGAGAGCAACGCATACGCCGGCGCGAGCGCGTCTTCCAGAAATGTTCCCGGTTTACGTTGCGCGGCTTCCGCGGCTGCGGTGCGCGCGACGTTCTTGAGTGCTTGCTTTGTCATCGTCAGATCGCGACTGCCGGAGGCGACGCCGAGCGGGTCGTTGCTGATCATGATGATTTGCGGAATGATGGCGCGCAGCTCGGCATTCTGACGCAGTTCGTTGTTCACCTGCCGTAAAACATCGAGCGCAGTCGCAGCGCCGGAGTTTTCGAAATAACCGCCATCGACGACGTGCGTGCCGTCCGGGGCGAAACGACCGGCAGGGCTCACGTAGGTGAATCGCGCGCTCATGTGCGCGGCGGTGCTGAGCGGCATGTCGATCTTCGGGCGCCGGCGCTCTTCGTGTCGCGATACAGGCAACAACTTTGCCGTGGCATCTGCCGCCTCGAGAAAATTGGCGTCGATCAAGATGTTTGACGCGATAATGCGGTTGCCGCTTTCGACTGAGGTGCCATTGAGGAACAGAGATGGCACATACAGATGCCGATCTTGCCAGAGATCGAGAAAAGGTTTGGCGAAGCGATCGGTGTTCGTGGTGTTGCGCCATGCGTTTTCCCAGCCGCGCTCCAGCCAGCGGCCGCGGTCGAGAAACAAAATGCGAAACGGCAGAAACCGCTGAATCAAATCCGGGTAGAGCATAGCGGCGGCAGCTGGCGAAAGAAAATCCTGGCCGAGAACGCTCTGGCCGCGTTTCGCGAACTCGCCCTGCGGCGTCGCGTCAGCCACCAGCGCATCGAATACCGCCGCGCCCAAACTTCCGCCGGAAACGCCACTGATCGCAAAAACGTGATCAGCAAAACTTGGATCGATATCTTGAAGCGTGCCCAGCACGGTTGTCGTCCAATAAGCTGCGCGAATTCCGCCACCTTCGGTTGCGACGATAAAGAGCGGATGCACCGGTCGCCCGGGGTATTTCGTCGTGATCTGCGAGTTCCAATCGAGTAGCGCCTGGCGCAACGTAGGGCGCGAAAATTCCTCGCGCGCCAGAACACGCACGTCGTGATTGTCGTTGAACAAACTGCTGATGAGAACCAGGAGAACAATGAGCGTGATCACCGGCATCCGTTTCCAGCTTCCGAAATAAACCAGCGCGCTGCCCCAGAAAACCCAGAACGCTGCTGCGAACGTTAGCACCGCGCCGGTCCCAATAGCCCCCGCGAAATGGACAGGATCAACAATGAACATGATGCACAGCACGAGCGAGAGAACAGTCATGAGCGTGAGCACAGTCGCGGAATCGCGCGGCAGTTGCTGGAGCCGCTGATATTTCTGTCGCGCGGCTTGCCGATCATGCTGTTCGATCCAACGCCTCCGGAAAACGAAAAACAGGTACAATGCGACGCCACCGCCAAGCGTCAGCAGCCCGAGATATAACAGTCGCGGCGGCGGATCAGATTCGTAAGTCCCGCGCACGCACAGAAAGCTCCAGCCAACAATCACCATTGGTGCCACACCGAGAATTCTGGGGACGTTTCTCGGCAGCCAGGAATGCAGGCGGCCCCAAAGTCCTGTGCGCTGCGGTTGGGTTTCGTGCGACGTCGGAAAATCGAAATACAAAAGGACGCGGGCTGAATACCAACTCGTCAGCGACCAAATCGCCAGCCCAGTACCGAACATCACCAGTCGCAGTGCGCCGGTGACGCCGGTGCGCGCACCCGGCTCAGCGAGCGCGCGCAAGACTTCGCGCCCTTGCTCGACTTCCAAAAACACAATTGCGCCGATGATCGCGACAATGAACGCGAAGCGGCAGGGCTTCAGCTCGTGATAGATGTCCTGGAGGTGCCAAAAGAAATTTGCAGCACGATTTTCCGACATCACCTCACACGTTCGCTTCCACCCATGCAGCGATCGTGGCCTGAGCATGCCCGGCGCCAAAGAGTTTGTCCGGACAGCTCGTTCCGCCGGGCCGACTGTAGCCGGGTGTAAAATCGTGTCCGAAAATATTTGTGCGTGGAATGCCGTATTGCTCGATTAACCAGCGGATAAGCGCCGCTGAAGCAGCGGCCTGCGGCGCAGTGAGCGGGTCGTTTTCGCCGCCGACATGTTCAATGCCGATAGAGCTTTCGTTCGCGCCCATGCAATGGTTCGCGCGATCACTGTCCTTTACCATTTGATAAATTTCGCCGTTTCGATCGATAACATAATGCGCGGACACTTGCCGGCCTTCTGATTTCTTGAACTCGGCCAGCGTGCTCGGCAGCGAGGCCTCGGTGCAATGCAAAACGATTTTGTCGATCTTGGCGCCATTGCGCGATGAATGATTTGGGCTTTCGATAAATTCTTTGATGGCAGGCTTCGCGTGCGGATTGCTACTGCCGTGACCCGCGCGCTTCGTGCGTGCGGCCTTTACAGGGATGGCCCGCCGGGCCGAAATCGTGATGGTGACAACATCGTCGGTATTGAGTCCAAGCGCGGCCGCGAGTCCCGGGGACAAATCCGCCACGCGCCCCGTAGATTCATAGGGTCCCCAATCAACGGGACGTGCATCGACTTTGCGCCCATTCTGCGGATTCTCCACGCACGCAAGACTTCTTCGCAGAAATTCTTTTGGTGTATCCAAATAATTCCAACGGCAGGCGAAATAAAACTTGTTGGGATTCAGCCGGCGCCCAAGTCCGCTCGTGCCCGGCGGCGGGGCAGGCAAAAACAGATCGGCATATTTCGGATCTTCGAGATCGAGCTTGCTAAACAGGGCTAGTCCCTCGTCGGGCTGCATTCCGAAATCGAGCGGGCCACCGAACGTCGACATCTTTCCTTCGACGCGAAAGAGAATCTTCTCCGGCTCCTCCGAAGGCTTTTGGGGTTGCTTTATTTTTCTGGCCGCCTTGACACTTTGCGCAGCTCTTTTTCGGTCAGTGGATTTAGCAGTTCGAGCCATAAAGCGAAACCGGTTCGCAAGTCAAAGGGGAGTTTGCACCCGCGTGCTTGACGAACTCGCTCGCGATAATCTTTTTTTGCCTGGCTACAGTAAAGGTTTTTCCTCGCCGAGCTTTAATGTAAACGTGATGGCAGCCCGCCTCATATCTTTTAGTCCGAAAGCGACGCTGCGATCGCCTTAAGATCCAACAGCCCGACCATAGGCAATCTGATCTTTGAGAGTCGAAGTTCAAACGCCAGAGCCCGCCTGATGAAAATTCATTTTCGACACGCGCAGAAATAGTTAGACTCCGGGGGACGTGGCGCCGATGTGGCGAAATGGCAGACGCAACGGACTTAAAATCCGTTGGGCCGTAAAAGGCCCGTGCCGGTTCGAGTCCGGCCATCGGCAATTTCCAATTGTACAGAGCGGATTGATGATGGAGTAATGTCAAAAGACGCGCTAAGCGAGCGAATGCGGCGCCTTGGCATTCGCGATGCCGATCTTGAGGAGACGTTTGCGCGATCATCCGGGCCGGGTGGTCAGAATGTGAACAAGGTGGCCACCGCTGTAACACTGCGGCATCGGCCGAGTGGAATCAGCGTAACCGTGCAGGATTCCCGATCGCAGGCGCAAAATCGCAAGCTGGCTCGGGAGCGCTTGCTTGATGCAATCGAGCGGACTCAAAAAGAGCGGCGCGCGGCTGAAATCGCCGAGCGCGAAAAAGCTCGCCGCCGAAAGTCGTCGCGGCCTGCGGCGTTAAAGCGAAAAATTCTGGAATCGAAACGCAGACGCGCCGAAATCAAACGACAACGAGCCAGGATCAAAATCTAACTGGAATTGTTCTCTTTAATACATCTGCCAAAGCGACTTCCGACGAATTGTTCTTTGAAGAAAGAATTCAACTTATGAAAAAATTGATCATGCTCACTTCTGCGGCCTCCGTCATCGCCATGATGACCTTGACCTCGTGCGCAACGAAGGAAGCCGAGACGACGACGACGACGACACATGAAACTGCCGTGGTTCAGCCCACGACGGGAGCGACGACTACTACGACTACGCACCGTACCGGTGGTTACTAAGCTGGGCGCGAGCAACAACTGAAGGGAACACCGTCGGGCGGTGTTCCTTTCTTCTTTGTACTGCCAACCCTCGGTGTACTTGCTCCCGGCAGGATGAAAGCTCTGCTTACGCCGTCGCGACGGGTGCTTCAGCGATCTGCGCTTCCTCTTCCGCCTGGCTGACGACTGGCGCAATCGCCTGAAGCTTCTCTCCGTTGCGGAGGTCCATCAGCTTCACGCCCATCGTATTCCGGCCGACGACGCGGATTTCCTTCACGCGCGTCCGCACCATCTGGCCTTTAGTCGTGATAAGCATCAGCTCGTCCTTATCTGTGACTGTCAGCGCGCCGACGACATCGCCGGTTTTTTCTCCGGTTTTCATGGTGATGATGCCTTTGCCGCCGCGAGATTGACGGCGGTAATCGTCAAATGGCGTTCGCTTGCCGATGCCGTTTTCGCCGGCAACAAGCAACATCGCGTCCAGGTCGACAATGGCGAGGGCAACGACGTGGTCGTTCTTATCTGGCCGAATGCCCCATACGCCAACTGTGTTGCGTCCCTGATCGCGCAACTGCTCCTCGTGAAAGCGGAGGCTCATGCCTTTTCTGGTGATCAGCACCAGTTCATTGTTGCCATTGGTCAGCTTGCCGTCGATGAGACAATCGCCTTCCTCGATCTGAATCGCGATAATTCCGCCTCGGCGCACATTCGCGTAATCGGAAAGATTTGATTTTTTGACGATGCCCGAGCGCGTTGCAAAAACAATGTGAAAATTTTCGTCCCACGTCTGATCGACAGCAGTCGGCCCGGTGCCCGATTTTCTAGATTGAACCCGGATTGTAGCGGCGACTTTTTCATCGGGGCGAAGCTCCAGGATATTGGCGATGGAGCGTCCCTTGGAAGCGCGCCCCATCTCTGGAATTTCGTAGACCTTTTCGACGTAAGCCCGGCCCGATTGGGTAAAAAACATCAGGTAATCATGGGTCGTGGCGGTGAAGAGGTGCTCGACAAAATCGCCTTCCTCTTCCTCGGTAGCGCCCTCGCGTGTTGACATGCCGATCACGCCTTTGCCGCCGCGACGTTGCGCGCGAAATGCGCTTACAGCGGTGCGCTTGATAAAACCGCCATGTGTAACGCTAATGATGCAACCCTCGTTGGCGATGAGGTCTTCCATGTTGATCTCACCTTCGTCAGCGATGAATTCAGTTAGGCGCGCGGAGCC
>QHOW01000203.1 GCA_003219435.1 Verrucomicrobiota bacterium
TCTGTAGTTGTTTCCCTTTTCAAAGGAGCTTCATGCAAGAATTCGAAAAACTTATCGGGCAGCTGAGCGATTTTGTTTGGGGACCGCCGTTGTTAATCCTCCTGCTTGGCACTCATATTTTTCTCACGTTCCGCCTTCGCTTCATCCAGCGGTATCTCGGAAAGGCGATTAAACTTTCGCTTCAAAGGTCGCATGAGGGGAGCGGCGACATCAGCCCGTTCGGCGCGTTAACGACTGCGCTCGCCGCCACCATCGGCACGGGTAACATTGTCGGTGTCGCCACGGCTGTTGCTGCCGGTGGCCCAGGAGCGGTGCTCTGGATGTGGCTGACTGGAGTCTTTGGCATCGCCACCAAATATTCCGAGGCACTCCTCTCGGTGAAGTATCGCATCACAACCAAAGACGGGCTGATGGCAGGCGGTCCGATGTACGTCCTCGAGCGCGGCATGAAACAGAAATGGCTCGGCGTAATTTTCGCCATCTTTACTGCCGTCTCCGCGTTCGGCATTGGGAATATGGTGCAGGCAAATTCCATTTCCTCGATGGTAAACGAAACGTTCCGTATTGCTCCATGGATCACCGGCCTCTTGATGGCGGTACTGACAGCGTTCGTGATTCTCGGAGGAATTAAATCGATCGCGAAAGTGTGCGAAGCGCTCGTCCCGTTCATGGCAATTTTCTACGTGGGCGGGTGCATCATCCTTTTGCTGATGAATGCCTCGGCAATTCCAGCGACGATACAGCTCATTTTCCAAAGTGCCTTTACTGGCCACGCAATGTTCGGAGGTTTTGCCGGTGCCACGATGAAAGAAGCGATTCGCTACGGAGTCGCACGCGGACTTTTCTCAAACGAGTCTGGCTTGGGCAGCGCTCCGATTGTCGCCGCCGCCGCGCAAACAAAAAATCCGGTTCGCCAAGCCCTCGTTTCTTCCACGGGAACATTTTGGGACACTGTCGTGGTCTGTGCGATGACCGGCCTCGTTCTGGTCAACTCCGGTGAATGGATCAAGGGCCTCAAAGGCGCGGCCCTCACAAAAGCCGCATTCTCCGATATTCATATCGTCGGACCGATTATCCTGACAACGGGTCTGCTGACCTTTGTCTTTTCCACGATTCTAGGATGGTCGTACTATGGCGAAAAAGCTGCCGAGTACCTCCTTGGACCGAAAGTAGTTACTCCCTACCGCTGGCTATGGGTTGGCGCAGTCTTGATGGGCTCGCTTCTTTCTCTCCCGACAGTCTGGTCGCTCGCCGACGTTACCAACGGCCTCATGGCAATTCCGAACCTGATTTCATTGATCGTGCTCAACGGCGTCATCGTCGCCGAAACACGTCACTATCTGTGGAACAACAATTTAGATGCAGAGGCACCTTCACCGCCGAGTTAGAACCTGTCTAATAAAGAAATCGGAAAGATTTGGTAGGGCGCGACCGCCGGGCGCGCCGAAGGAACGAACGGTCCACCGATTCGTCCCTACCATGTATGAGACCCGTTTACTCAGTGCGTGATCGCAGGATTAAGTTCCCTTCGCGAATTTCAACCGTGCCGACATCATAAGTGTCGCGGTATTCGGCAAGGTATTCACGCAGCCGGCGCGAATGATATTTCCAATCCAGGAGATCCTTTGGCACCTGCTGCCCGTTCACGATGATCCGGTTTAATTGCGGAGCTTCCAGTGATTCGGCGCCGCTTGATTGGATCACGATGTCGCCATTGAAATAATAACCGGATCGACCAAACAGTTCCCCGAGCGGCAAACTCGTCTGAAGACGAAGTTGATTGCCTTCGATTGAAACAAAGGTCTTCCAGCGCGGGTCCCAGTTTGCCGCAATTAAACCGTTAAGATCATCCGCTGTGAGCTCGATTTTGGCCGGTTGACCTGCGCGCGTTTTCTGTTCGAAATCCTGCCATCGTTCCCGGACAGCTTGGATTTGTTCGTCTGAAGCGGCGAATCCGGGAACCCGGGCAGGCGCTTCCGAAATCGAATGGGTCTTCCCGAGCCAAAAAATGCTGTGGACTATTGCCGAATGGCGCTGAAGGCCCCAGTAAAGACCTGCCAAACAGGCAAGCGCCAGCACAATTCCAAAAACGACAAGAATAAGGCAGCCGCGGGTGAAACAGCCCAATCCTCTTCTTGGCGGCGGCGCCTCAACCCAGGTGTTCATAGAACGTGATCAGTAACGGGTGATCAGTGATAAGCGAATCCGCGGCTTGTCACGAGCCGAATTTGCCGATCAGTGCTCGCAGATCATCGATCACGTTCCGTGCTCCGTCATCTTCGATTGCGCATCAATCAATTTGTCGTAGAGCGCGCGTAATGCTTCCGAGAGCATGCGGGTGCCGCTAAGGATCGGCATGAAATTCGTGTCACCGCTCCAGCGCGGCACGATGTGAATATGGAGATGATCGACAATCCCCGCGCCCGCGCATTCGCCAAGGTTGATGCCAACATTAAACCCTTGCGCTTTAGCTGCCGCGCGCAGCAGCCGTTGCGCGTGCACCACTAAATTCCACAGTTCAACAATTTCATTTTCGCCAAGCAATGAAAGGTCCGCCGTTTTCCGATACGGCACCGCCATCAAATGACCAACCGAGTAGGGATAACGGTTCATCATCAGGAACGCGTTTTTACGGCGCGTGATCACCAAATGCGCGGCGTCATCGCTCGCTCGAGCCGCCGCTTCCAGGAAATCCGCGTTTGGTTTTTCGCGCTCGAAATATTCCACCCGCCACGGGCACCAGAGCGTTTCCAGTTCTTTTTTCGGAAATTCCATCGACACATCTTAAACGGCGGCTCGCACAACATGCGAAGCAAATTTAACGCGCCTGCTGTGCGCCGGAAAGTCGGGGTAGCGCATGCGTCTCGCGTGTTGGTTGCGGTGTCTCGCCGCAACGGACTTTTCGGTTCGACGTCTCCCGTGAAGATTTTGAACTTCTTCAAAAAACATCTTTTATCTGCCGCGCAAGCTTGATAGGTTTTCTTCCGTGAGCGGTGCAGCCCGGGTCCGAGTACTGGATTCGAGGTCTCTGTTCCAGGGCGTCAGGACGGCTCCGGCCATCGATCCTGTTTTCAGGAGCGCCAACCTCCTTAGGCGCACCGTCTCACACTTACGAGATGATCCGCGTATCCCATGGAATAAATTAAACGTGATCGAGCGGGCTCTTCACGCCGATGCCAGGTTTGTTGAGGACATGCGTGTAGATCATCGTCGTGCTCACATCTTTGTGCCCGAGTAACTCCTGCACGGTGCGAATGTCGTAGCCGTTCTCCAGCAGATGGGTCGCGAAGGAATGCCGGAGCGAGTGGCAAGTCGCCGGCTTGTTTACTCCAGAAGCCCGCACCGCATTCTTCATCGCCAGTTGAAGCGCGCTCTCGGCAATGTGGTGCCGCCGCTTCGCCGCTGCTTTGTCCTGCGACCCGGAACGCGGATCGCTCGCAATACGCGACGAGGGAAAGACGTATTGCCAGCACCAGTCGCGTTGCGCATTCGGAAACTTCCGCGCCAGCGCATGAGGCAAGTACACTTGCCCAAATCCCTCGGTGAGGTCCTGCTCATGCTGCGCCTTTACTTTGGCCAAGTGCCGCTCTAACGCTGCCGCCACGCTGATCGGCAACATCGTTATCCGGTCCTTAGCGCCCTTGCCATCGCGCACGGTGATGCGCGCGCAGGCGAAATCGACGTCCTTTACCCGCAGCCGAACGCATTCCATCAGACGCAGCCCGCTTCCATAAAACAGCCCAGCCATCAGCCGATATGTGCCATGGAGATGGACGAGAATTTTGCGCACCTCGTCGCGGGTGAGTACCACCGGTAAGCGCGCTGGCCTTTTCGCGTGTTCAACGCCCTCGATCCACCCGATCTCTTCTTTGAGCACCTCTTTGTAAAGAAAAAGCAGTGCGCTCAGCGCCTGATTCTGCGTCGAGGAAGCGACATTTCTCTCCCGAGCCAGATGCGTAAGGAAATCGACTACCTCGGGCTCGGACATATCGCGCGGATGCCGTTTGCCATGGTATAAAATGAACCATCGAATCCAATCCGTGTAAGCCTGCTCCGTGCGGATACTGAAATGTTTGCGCCGAATTACGTCGCGGACTTGATCCAACAATTTAGGATTGCGCTGGGAAGGGCCGGCCGGTAGACTCGTGACCATGTTCAACATTTTTCCGCTGCCTCCCCAGGAAAGCAAGCGGATTAGATCGAATTATTGCGCCTTTAAAGACGGAATAATTCGGCACAATTCTCGTTAGGTCTCATGAACCGCTTTCTTGCGTTGCCAATTCTGTTGCTGCTTAGCGCGAGCGCGCCCGCGCACAACGGCGACGTGATATTTGTTTCGCCAGACGGAGCATTCGCTTCTTCGTATACAGCACACTGTCATCAGGCGCGCATTCTATCTGGCACTGCGCGACTTTCGCCTATGACGCTCGCACCAACCGCTTCTACAGCCTCGACGACTTCCTTGGTACCATCGTTGAGCCTGCGATCGTGCTTTCTGAGCCGCACCGTTTGCATAGCAAGCGCCTGAA
>QHOW01000039.1 GCA_003219435.1 Verrucomicrobiota bacterium
TACGCGCCGAGCAGCAGAAATAATTCGCGATAGAAAGAATTTCGTCGGCCGGTTTGCCCTGGCCGAGCAGCCATTGCGCGTAAGAACACGTCGCGCTGATGGCAAACAATTCAGTGGCGATCCCGACAAATCTAGAAAGGAGCAGTTGCTCCCGATCGAGTTTCGGACCGAACCGAGCCATGGCATGAAAGAGACCGCGAGCGAGCCGTTTGCTTGTCCGCGCGGCGTAATTGACATGACCCTGTAATGTCTCATGCAGATTGTCGATCTCGCCGGCGCCGTTCGGCAACCATTGGCGCGGATACCAGCCGGCGTAAAATTTTCCGGACGTGAAAACGGCTCTGGCCCGCTCGGACATCGGCAATTGCGTGTTGAAGATCGCGCCGCCAACTTTCAGATGCGGATCGAGCGCTTCGCGCGCGATAAAGAGCCGCATAATTTCGCTTGAGCCTTCGAAGATGAGATTGATGCGGCAATCGCGCAGGAAACGTTCGACCGGGATTGGTTCCTCGCCACGACCAGCAAGTGATTGCGCAGTTTCATAACCACGGCCCCCGCGCACCTGCATTGCATCATCGGCAATTTTCCAGGTCGTTTCCGTCGCCCACATTTTGCACATCGCAGTTTCGATACGGAGATCGCCCACCTTGCGATCCACCAGCGACGAAGTGAGAAACGTCATCGCTTCCATCGCGAACACGTTGCCTGCCATCTCCGCAATTTTCCCTGCGATGGCAGCGTGCTGGCCAATCGGGACGCCCCATTGAATCCGCTCGCCCGCCCATTTACGGCAGATGTCGAGCAGCCGTTTCGATAGACCGACGCACGCCGCTGGAATCGTAAGACGACCAGTGTTCAGCGTCGTGAGCGCGACCTTCAATCCCTGCCCTTCCTTGGCGATCATGTTCTCGCGCGGCACGCGCACGTCGGTGAATTTCACGATGCCGTTGTAGAGCGCGCGCAATCCCATGAAGTGGCAGCGATACGTGATTTCGAGTCCGGGCGAATCGACATCGACAATGAACGCAGTGATTTGTTTGCGCTCCCTGCCATTGACCATTTTCGGAGGCGTCCGAGCCATGACCACGAGCACACCGGCCTTAATCAAGTTTGTGCACCAAAGCTTCTCGCCGTTGAGGATGAATGCCGAACCGTCTTCGGTCGGATCGGCGCGCAAACTCATGTTCGCGGGATCCGACCCGGCGTTCCATTCCGTGAGCGCGAATGCGGAAATCTCGCTGCGTGCGACCCGGGGCAGATATTTTTGCTTTTGTTCTTCCGTGCCGAAGAGCAGCAACGGTTGCGGAACGCCGATCGACTGATGCGCGGAAACGAGCGCAGTGAGATTTGCGTCCCAACTCCCGAGCAACATGGCCGCACGTCCATAATTTACCTGCGACAAACCGAGCCCGCCGTATTGCTTCGGAATTTTCACGCCAAAGGCGCCCATTGCGAAAAGATCGTCGATGTTCTTCTGCGGGATTTCGCCGGTCCGATCGATTTCGTCTGCGTCGATATTTTTACGCAGATATTTTTTCAGGCTGCCGAGGAATTCCTCCCCCGCGGCGCGGTCTTCAGCGCTTTGCTCAGGGTAAGGATGGATGCGCCGGAAATCGTAGCGGCCGATGAAAAGATTGCTGGCGAAACTGCCCCGATCGTCGAGTGGATCGCGCGAGGCTTCCGCCAGCTCGAGCGCTTCGCGTTTGCCTTTCGACATTTTCGAAGTGTCGATGACGGCCGCCTGTGGCGTTTCCGGCTTCGCGCTGGTTTCCGCAGCGATCTGTTTTTCCGGTGCTTCGAGGGGGGATTTCATAGGATGATAATCTGCCAGATTGTCTCGGCTGGCAGGCTGCCAGCCTGCCGAGACAGGCAAGGCTGCCTAGCTTCCGCTCTCACAAAATTTCGTTCCGTCCCTGGCGTGCTTTTTCAAAATTTCGCAGGGCGAAAATTTCTCTTCGCTCTGTGCCAGCTGTTCCATTTCTTCCACGATCTTCTTTAGCCCGAAATGCTCCGCAAAACGCAATGGCCCGCCGCGGAACGGCGCGAAACCGGTTCCCAAAGTCATTCCGTAGTCCGCGTCTTCCGGTGAATCGACTACTTTCTCCTCCACGCAGCGCGCGGCTTCGTTGATCATCAGGAAGATGAGCCGGTGCGCCAGATCCTCTTCGTTGAGCCCCGAAAGCGTTCGGGGATCGCGATGCCGGTCCGGCGGAATGACCGGGCCTTCAGCGCCTTCCGGATCGCCATGTAACCCACGTCGCCATTGCGCGAGCGACTCGTTAGGCATCTGCGTTTTACCTTCGTATTTGTAAAAGCCAGCGCCGGTTTTACGGCCGAGCATCTCGCGGTCGCGCAACCAGAGCAGGACAGTCGGAACATGATCGCGTCGCCCGTAGGCTTTCTCGAGCGTATTGCCAATATCGACCGTGATATCGACGCCAATTTCATCGATCAAACGCAGCGGCCCCATCGGCATGCCCCATTGCATTAGCGCATTGTCGATCTTGTGCGCATCCAGGCCGCTTTCAAAAAGTTCGGCGGCATCCAGCAAATAAGGAAACAAAACGCGATTGACCAGAAAACCCGGGCTGTCGCGCACGAGAACAGGCAGTTTTCCGATTTGCCGCGCAAAGGCCAGTGTCCGCTCGCGCGTGTCATCCGAAGTTTGTCTGGCAACCACAACTTCCACCAGCTTCATCCGGCTCACAGGGTTGAAAAAATGGAGACCGATGACGTGCTCGGGCGAAACCGTCGCATCAGCCAACTGGCTGATCGGAAGCGCGGATGTGTTGGTGGCGATAATCGTTTTCGGACCTGCCTGCATTGCTAGCTCGCGAAAGATTTCTTTTTTGATGTCCATCTTTTCGGAAGCCGCCTCGATGACAATCTGCACATCGCGCAATTCCATCGGCGCAGTTGAGGCCACAATGCGGGCGCGCCCTTCTTTCGCTTTCTCTTCCGTCATCAAACCGCGCTTCACAGCGTCCGCGTAAGTTTTTTCGATGTTAGCCAGGCCGCGATCGATTTGCTCTCGCGCGATATCGCGCAGAATCACACTAACGCCATGAGAGCTGAGCCATTGCGCAATACCTGAACCCATCACGCCAGCGCCAATCACAGCAGCGTGCACGACCCTTTCCGCCGGCGACTTCGATGTTCCCTTTTTGTATTTTTCCGCGAGGAAAAAATTACGGATCAAGTTTTGCGTGGATTCGGTCCTGCCAAGATCAACAATCGCATCCAGCTCAAATGCGAGCGATTGCTGCGTGGAGGCGGAAAGGCCTTTCCTGATCACTTCGGCGGCGCGCGTCGGCGCCGGATTGTGATCGCGCGGTGCAGGAATTTCCTGATCAATCTTTGGCGTCGTCGATGGTTTGCGTTTTCCGCCGCGCAACTTTTGCCGCGCTAGATCGACAAGTCGATCGCGCGGGGCGATTTCATCGACCAGGCCGAGCTTCAAGGCTTCCTGCGCAGAATAAAGTTTTCCCTTCAAAATCACTTCGGCGGCATTCTCCGCGGCAATCAAACGCGGCAGACGCGTGCAACCGCCCCACGCGGGAATTAGCCCGAGCGTCGTTTCGGGAAGGCCGATTCGGGTCGCCGGATTATCAGTCGCGATACGGTAATCGCATGCCAGGGTAACTTCGTATCCGCCTCCCGCGCACGCGCCATGGATGGCGGCAACAGTCGGTATTTTCAACTCGGCAAGGCGATTGATGATCCGCTGTCCCTCCGCGATGAACGCGCGCAGATCCCCGGTTTGCGCCTGTTGCAAGAGCGTCTTCAAATCCGCGCCGGCGATAAAAATCGATTTTTTTGCCGAAGCGATGATCACCCCGCACAACGAGGCATCGTTCTCTACAAAATCGAGATGTTCATTCAGTTCATCGAGAGTGGCGGCGTCAAAAATGTTCGCGCCCGATTCGGGACGATCGAACGTAAGCAGGCAAATGTGATCATCGCCGATCTCACGCCAAATCATTGAGCCTGTAGCAACTGCGGGCATCGCATTTATTTTCGAACGTTTCCGGCAAATGCCAAGCGGCGAAAAAATCCCAAATCCCAAAACTCAAACTCCAGGCAAATCACAAATCCCAAATGTGAATCGCGGAAAACCGGGATGGGCTTTCGCGCTACGCGTTTGGTGATTGAGAGTTGGGGTTTATTTGGAGCTTGGGATTTGGAATTTCAAATCATCGGCTCTGCTCATTCGTTGCGTGGCGTGACCGCGAGTGTTACAAACGCGGCGTGGTCGGCAAGATTTTAGAACCCGAAATCAAGAGCATGATCGACGCCCGTAATTTCGGGGCGCTGCGCGAAGTGTTTAGGGAGTGGCCGCCGGCCGATGTCGCGGAGGTGATCCTCGATGTGCCGGAAGATGAGCAGGTCATCATCTTTCGCGTTCTGCCGCACTCGCTGGCAGCGGACGTTTTTGAATATCTCGATTTCGATGCGCAGCAGAAATTGCTGCGTGCCATGGCGCACGAACAGGTGGTGGCGATTCTGAACGAAATGTCGCCGGACGATCGCACGGCGCTTCTGGAAGAATTGCCGAGCGCAGCGGCGCGGCAGTTGATCCGATTGCTCACGCCCGAGGAGCGCCGCGTGGCCACGGCATTGTTAGGCTACCCAGAGGACAGCGTCGGCCGTTTGATGACCCCGGATTTCATTGCTGTGAACGAGGACTGGACCGTCCAGCAAGTGCTCGATTTTGTGCGCGAACATGGCCAGGACAGCGAGACCCTCAACGTGATTTTTGTAGTCGATGACCGCGGCAAACTGATCGACGATATTCGGATGCGAGAGTTTCTGCTCAAGCCACTGAGTTCCTCTGTCCGCGATTTGATGCAAAAAACTTTCGTGGCGTTGAATGTGACCGATTCGCAGCAGAACGCGCTGAATATTTTTCGCAAATACGATCGCACTGCGCTGCCGGTCATTGACTCGAGCGGCGTCCTTGTGGGGATTGTGACGATCGACGACATGCTCGACGTCGCCGAAGCAGAAGCAACGGAGGACATCCAAAAGTTCGGCGGCATGGAGGCTTTGGAGGAGCCATATATGCGCATTCCGCTCTGGCGAATGGTGCGCAAACGCGCCGGCTGGCTGATAGTTTTGTTCTTGGGAGAAACGCTGACCGCAACGGCAATGGCCAATTATCAGGAAGAACTGGCCAAGGCGCTGGTGCTTGCGCTGTTTCTGCCGCTTATTATTTCGAGCGGCGGCAATTCCGGCTCGCAAGCTTCGACATTAATGATTCGCGCCATGGCCTTGGGCGAAGTGACGCTTCGCGATTGGTGGCGGGTGATGAACCGCGAAGTGCAGGCCGGGCTTGCGTTGGGTCTCATCCTGGGAGCAATCGGCATTGTACGCGTCGGCGGATGGGCGATTGTCGGCGAGCAATATCTTCATCGACAGCCGTACGGTCCTCACTGGCCGCTCGTCGCGATCACGGTGGGTATCGCGCTCGTCGGCGTCGTGCTTTGGGGAACGCTTTCCGGCTCCATGCTTCCCTTTATCCTTCGTAGAGTCGGCGCCGATCCTGCCGCGTCTTCCGCCCCATTTGTCGCCACGCTTGTCGATGTTACAGGACTTATTATTTACTTCAGCATCGCGTTGCTGATCATGCGCGGCGCCATGCTCTGAAACCGCTTCGCCTATGTTCTCGATCCAAAAAATTCTCGGAGGCGACCGAAAGTTTTACGATCTGCTGGAGGCGAGCGCGCAACAGGCCGACAGCAGCGTCCATCATTTGGTCGGGCTGCTGGAAAAACTGCAACAAGATGAGACGCCGGAGAATCTGGAGGAGTTTGCACATAGCCGTCGCGAGGATAAACGCATCACGCAGGAACTGACCGAACAGCTCTCCAAAACTTTCATCACGCCGCTGGAGCGCGAGGACATTCAGGAATTAGCGGCTGCTCTTTATAAGATACCGAAAACGGTGGAGAAAATCGGCGAACGCATTTTGATCTGCCCGCAGGATTTGCGTGGACACAGTTTTCAGAAGCAGGTCGAGCTGCTGGATCAGGCGGCCGAGACCGTTCTGGCGATGGTAAAGCAATTACGGAAAGGGATCGACGCCAGCACGGCGCGCGAGATGAATGCGAAACTCCAGGCGATCGAAGGCGACGCGGACCAGCTCGAGCTGGATCGGCTGCGCGACCTTTTCCAAGGCAGGTACGAGCCGAAACAGATCATATTTCTGCACGATCTTTACGGCCTTCTGGAAAAAGTGATCGATCGCTGCCGGGACACCGGGAACATCATCCTGCAAGTCGCCCTGAAATACTCGTAGCCGCCTGCGGCATGCTCACGTTTTTTTCTGTCGTCCTCGCGGCGATCATTTTCGAATACAGCAACGGCTTCCACGATGCCGCCAATGCGATCGCCACCGTGGTTTCGACGCGAGTTCTGACGCCGCGGCAGGCGATTGCGATGGCCGCATTTTTCAATCTCACCGGCGCTCTCCTCGGCGGCGCGGTTGCTTCGACGATTGGCAAGGGGCTGGTGGATACCGACATCGTCACAATGTCGACGGTGCTCTGCGCGGTCATCGCCGCGTTTGCCTGGAATATCGCCACGTGGTGGTTTGGCTTGCCCTCCAGTTCGAGTCATTCCCTTATCGGCGGACTTTGCGGGGCGGCGCTAGCCGCGGCGCATGGCAATTGGTCGGTCATAAAATGGAACGCCGGCGTATGGCCAAAAGTCGTTGTGCCGATGATTACCTCTCCATTGGCCGGTTTTATTTTCGGCGGGCTTCTGATGTTTTTGCTTTTTATCACGCTCCGTCAGTTCACGCCGCACTTCGTCCAGTCGCTTTTTGGCAAGCTGCAAATCTTCAGCGCCGCCTGGATGGCGCATAGCCACGGCAGCAACGATGCCCAGAAAACAATGGGCATTATGACGCTCGCGCTTTTTACCGGCACCAAAGCCGGCCGCTTCGATCATCTGCCCGGCTGGCTTAATTTTTTGAAAACGCCAGTTTTCGTTCTGCCCACGTGGGTGATCGGTCTCTGCGCCGTGACGATGGCTGTGGGAACGGCCGCAGGCGGCTGGCGCATCATTCGCACGCTTGGCCATCGGATGGTGAAATTGCAGCCGGTGCACGGGTTCGCCGCGGAAACCACCGCGGCATTGATCATTCAAGTCGCGAGCTATTACGGCGTCCCGCTCTCCACCACGCATGTGATCTCCACTTCCATTATGGGCGTGGGCGCAGTGAAACGCTTCAGCGGCATGAAATGGACCGTGGTCGAACGAATCATCTGGACATGGCTTTTTACCCTGCCCGCCAGCGGCCTTATCGGTTACGCGCTCGCACGTGCGGCTCTTGCGCTTTGATTTTGTCTGTAGCGGCAGGCGTTGATCCTCGCATCACTATCGCAGTCGCCGAATTGTTGGGCACACTCGAAACCAATCAAATCCCTCTTACGTTGCTGTGCCGCGACGAAGCAGCGCTCTGAGTCTTAGGAAGCTCAGCGCAGCTATCAGCATGACAGCCCGCGCAACGTGGAACCGCCACCACTCGTCTCTCAGTTCTGTCCAATCCGGCGGCAGCGAATTAATAGCCCAGTAATAATCTGATTGTTGATCGGCCAGTTGCCGAAGATGGTCACTAAAACGGCTGCTATGATTCAGATACTTGCCGCAATCGACAGGTAGAAGCTCAGGCGGTCGCGTCGAGCGAGGACGGCAGAGACGATAGTAAAAAACAGACCCAGATTCAGAACCACAGCCAGCGGAAGCATCACATGGATAGCGTGCTGCATCGTCTCGACATAAAAAGCCTGTGACATATTCGCGGGGTTATAAGCCAAATACACGACAAACGCCCCGCCAGATGCCAGAGCGACAAAAAACAGGCTCGCGAATTCTGCTGACCAACCCCACTGCGCCTAACAATGTTTACATCGGATTAGCCGATCTATCCGGATTATAGACAGGATTGCAATAGCTTTACTTTTTAATCGCGACCCACTCATTGTGCGCGCGCGAATCGGCCACTGCCTGGACCACGCGCATGTAGCGAACGCCTTCTTCGAAATTTGGGCGCGGCCGGATGCGGCCCTTGGATTTGACGGCCGCGATGAAATCATCTTCCACGTGCCAGCCGCCTTCCAGATCTGGCGGCAGATCGACAACGTGCAAGGCGCGATCGCCCGCCCGCCCGGCCTGCACAATATCGGTGCTGAAATCGTAATTGAGCGCGCCCAGCGCGCCGTAAATTTCCAGCCGATCAGGGCCGGCTAATGCGTTGATGCCGCTGAATTCCAGCACGCCTTCCGCGCCATTGTCGAACGCACAAAGGACAGTCAACAAATCGGGAATGATCACCTCATAACCCTGGCGCAACGGATGCACAATTTTGCCGCGGGCAAAGACGCCACCGATGTCCCCGAGCCAGCGTTGCAATACTTCGACGTAAATTCCGAGTGTCAGCACATTGAGTCCGCTGAGTTCGATCCGCTGCCGCCAATGCGCCGGTGCGCCGGGGTCCAGATAATTACCGGTGAAACTTTGCAGCAGCACATGATGCGGGCGGCCGATGTAATTTTCTGCCAGGAGTTTTTTGACTAGCAAATCCGCGCGCAATCCGAAGGGCGGCGGACAAAGCATCGTCACCAGCTCAGGATAACGCTTCGACGCGGCGAGCATTTCTTCTGCTTCGGCCAAATCCATCGCCATCCGAGCCTGACAAAAAACGTGTTTGCCCGCCTCAAGCGCCGAGATCGTTACCGCCGAATGCATGTAGGGCGGCGTGCCGATCCAGATAATATCGAGGTCAGGCACGGCGAGCAGTTCGGCCCAGTTTTGCATCGGAGTGGCATGCGGCACATTTTCCTGGCAAAATTTCTCGGAGCTTTCGTAGGTCGAATTCGAGACGGCAACGATTTCAACTTCGGGATGCCTTTTAAGCGCCGGCAGATGCCGGGTGCGAACAATATTGCCCGCTCCCACAATTCCGATCCGCAGTTTGTGATTATTTTTTTGCGTCATGTTTCAAATCCGATGCGTGTCAATCTTGCGAAACGGGGTGCCTCTTACGCGAACTAAATTTGACCGCCGCATGCATTCGCCGTTCAACATTCACTTGACCGGCGCATCTGTGCGCGCCAGCTTACGCGCCTGTTTTGAGGTTACATCATGTCAAGAATTTGCGGCATCACAGGATCAAGGGTGACACGCGGCAGCGTCATTCACCGGCGCGGTATGGCCAAGAAAAAGGGCGGAGTCGGCCGGCACGTGACGAAAAACGTGCCGCGGATTTTTGCTCCGAACTTGCATGAACACCGCATCTGGGTGCCGGAGTTGAAGAAGTTCGTGCGCGTTCGCGTTACTGCACGCGGTCTTAAAACGATCAATAAAAACGGCGCGTATCGGGCTTTGAAAAAAGCCGGCCTTATCTAGCTCCGAACGAGAGCTGCCTGATAGTCGATCACGCTTGTCGATGGAACTCACGCTTCTCAAATCCAAAATCCATCGCGCTGCCGTGACCGGCGCGAGCGTGGATTACGAAGGCAGTCTGACGATTTCATCTGACCTGGCTCAATTGGTCGGGCTGCTCGAGTATGAAAAAATCCTCGTCGGCAATCTGACCAACGGCGAACGTTTCGAGACTTACGCGATTTATGGGGAGCCCGAGCGCGGAATTATCGAACTGAACGGCGCGACCGCTCATCTCGGCAAAATTGGCGACCGCATTACAATCATGAATTTCGCGCGTTACACGCCTGAAGAAGCGGCGGTTCATCAGCCGCGCATTGTTGTATTGGACGAAAAGAACGAGATCGTCCGCTACGAGGAAGGCGATTCGACGCCAACGTTCAAGATCGTCGGCGAGTGATGTCTAGCCCGGCGCAGCAGATCTTAGCTGCCACCGATTTGAAGCTCGCTCGGCATTATAGAGACACTCGCATCGGCGAGCGCCTGTTCTATTGGTTCGGCGGTTGACCCATTCGACAAGGTTGGGGCAGGCTCGGCCGCCGCCGCACTTTCCTGCGGCTTTGCTTTCCCTCGCGGCAGATCCAGCGAGCCATCGTTGAACTCGATGACGTAACCTTCGTTGATCAACCAGCGCAGATTGGAAGCAAGGGCGAGCTTGCGCGATTCCACCTCTTCGCCCCCGAAAGCTTTCGGGGTCAATTTTTCAAAAATTTCCTTGCGATTAGTCCGCGACGCCGCGGCCAGGATTTCAAGAATCGCATTCACCGATGGAGATACTTCGGCTTGGGCGTGAACAAAGGGTCGCGCCCGGATGGGCGAGACAAACAGCATGCCACGGCGATGCCGGAAGACATTAAGGCCCGCTTGTCGAAATCGAGTGACCAGCTCCTGCATCATATTCGATGGCGAGCGCGTCTCGCGCGTCCAGGCATCTTCCAGTGCACGGTTCAACGTCCGATCGGGCAGACGCCGGCTTAGCACGCCGCTGATGGTCACCTCGTCCACGCTCTGTAACAGCCCCGGCAGATAGTTAGAGCGGAAATGCCGTTCTGCTTCCGCGGCGGAAGAGAAGGTTGAGGAAGGCTCGTCGTTCTGTGTTTTATATGTCGTCACCGTCCGAGCTTGTTCCTTCCACTGCTCGATCAATGCTGGATCGCTTACGATCTCGATTTGCCGCTGATAATCAGCAAAGCTCATCCGGCGGCTGAAGCGTTGTTCATAAAGGGTGCGAAGTTGCGGTTGATAATTATGGTGATTGGTCGGACCAAGAAGCGCCCCGCTCAGTCGACATCGCGCCACATTTGAGAAATTTCCTTTGATCGGATCGGACTGCGTGATCTCGATCTTGTAGAAATCTTCGTGAGCGAACCGAAAGGCGTTCCGCTCGAGGAATTCTCGATTCAGAGATAACGCGCCATTCTCCCCCAATTGGTAAAGGGGCGATCCGACCTTTGCCGTCAAATGAACCTCGTAGCGTTCCGGCTTTTCAAGGAACAAACGCGCCAGAGCAAAAATGGAATATGCAACCGAGCCCGACTTGATCTGCGCTGCCACGTTTTCGAATACGCGTGAATACGGCAGAAAACGGATCGTGATCTCAAGCGGCGCTTGCGCGACTGGAGAACGCCGATCTCGCGAATGGCGATCTTCTCGGTGATCCATTCGGCGGCGTGACCGACCCGCCTCCGCGCTGGACGGGCTCCGCCGAGGCGAGCCGCCCCGCTCGCTAACACTTCCTGAGTCGCGCCCTGTCTTTTTCGGCTGGCGCGCATCGGCTTTCCTGGCTTTAGATGGGCGTTGAGCTTTGAACGGTGGACGTTTGAATTTGTGATCTCGTTTATCGCGCGGAGGACGCCGGCCGTCGCGTGCCCCTTCTCTCTCTTCACCCGTGTAATGCTCGTAGCTCTTCGGCTCAGCAGGTTCTTTCACCCACGCGGGGAGCAATTTGAGATCGAACAGATCAGCCGGCTCTACGGGAGAAGGGGACATCGTTTTTATCTACTTGAACGACAACGGAAGTAAACCCGAAGGTGCTGAAGTTGTAGCGGCGTCTGTGTCAACACGCCAAAGATTTCCGACTCTTCCCGAGACCTGATGATTCAGCCGCCGGATCTACGGCTCGAAAGCCTGAAATTGATTGACAACCTCTCTAATTCATTTACTTGCCATCCTGTGCCCGGATAGCTTTAAGGTTTTCCATGCGCAACCAACACCAACGGAACAAATTTTATGGCGGAAAAATCAATCGAAGAAAAGGTTAAGGACATCATCGTCGAGCAACTCGGCGTCAACCCGGAGCAGGTCACACCGCAGGCGTCTTTCATTGAAGATTTGGGGGCGGACTCGCTGGATATCGTGGAATTGGTGATGGCATTTGAAGAGGAATTTTCCGTCGAAGTACCGGACGAAGACGCCGAAAAGCTGCAGACAGTCGGCGACGTCGTGAAATATATCGAGGAACGCGCCAAGCAGCAGTAGCCTGTCACATTCAGGCGGCCAATCGATGGACCGCTGGCTTCCATTCAGCGAGACACGCAAGCACTACAATCCGTTTGGTCTTAGCCGGCTGCTCGCTTCGCGGTTGCCAAGCTCCGGAACGCACCCACACTAAAAGACGTGGATCTGACGCTTCTTGGGCGGCCGCTGTTCTACCTCGGGCGCCACTACGTCACATTTCTCGGGTTAATTGCGTTCGTCGGCCTTTTCGCGGCCGGCCTCATTATCGCCCGAATCTTGCAAAGCCAGTTCGTGCGCCGTTTCTTCAGCCGTTTCAAGATCGACACAAACTTCATCGCGATCGTCACGACAATTTTAAGTCTGGCCGCGCTCGTCTTTTTCACAGTCAGCGCGATCAACGCGGCCGGAATCCCACTGGCCTGGACTGCGCCTTTGCCAGCCGTTTCGCTAAGTCTTCTCCAGATTTTTCTGCTTGTTGCCCTCCTGGTTGCGGTTTTTTGGATCTCATCCAGAACGAAACGCTTTCTTTTCAACCGGTTTCTGGTCAATAGCGGGCTGGATCGCGCCCTCCAGTACGCGATTGCCCAAATCATCAGCAACGTCGTGCTGGTAGTTGGCGTTTTGATTGTCCTGGAAAACACCGGTATTCATCTCGGCGCCCTGGCGGTCTTCGCAGGCGCGGTCGGCGTGGGCGTCGGCTTCGGCCTGCAAAACATCGCGAGCAATTTCATCAGTGGTCTCGTGATTCTCGCCGAACGGCCAATCACAATCGGCGATCGCGTCGAAGTCGCGGGGATCACCGGTCAGGTGAAGCAAATTCGCGCCCGCAGCACCGTGATTCTCACCAATGACAACATCGCCATGATCGTGCCGAATACGAAATTCATCGATTCGCCCGTCACGAATTGGACTTACACCGATCCGCGTGTGCGGTTTCGCATTCCGGTCGGGGTCGCCTACGGCAGCGACATCGCCAAAGTGCGCGAGGCTTTGCTCGCCGCCGGACGCGAAAATCCCAATACATTAAAGGAACCTGCGCCGAGTGTTTTCCTGCAGAAATTCGGCGACAACTCGATCGATTTCGAGCTTGTGGTCTGGAGCAGCGAGATGAGCGCCCGCCCAAGCCGCTATCGCAGCGATCTTAACTTCGCCATCGAACAAAAGTTCCGCGAAGCCGGGATCGAGATCGCCTTTCCCCAGCGCGATCTCCACATCCGCAGCGGCGTGCTCAAAGTGGAAAATATCGGAGAGCAAGAATCAACGAAGCCGCCTGAACCTTGAGCCACGGACATTGTAGAAGCAAACCTGTCTGGAAATGACAGAATGGGTTGCCGATGAGGGCGTGGCGAAAGTCGTTACGCGCGCCGAGCTACAGAATTGCGACGCATGGAAGCGCGCCTATCGGAATAAGTGCAAAGATCATCGCTACTACGAGATCGTCGAAGAGACGCTGGAGGGGCGGCTTCGCCAAGGCACGCCTTACTACTTCAAGCAATTCGGCGGCGGAAACCGGCTTCTCCAGAAAGGCAAAGGCACCGAGGCCGAGCGTCTGAGCTTCGACATCAGCCCCGCCAAATGCGGTGATGATGATAACCGGCAATTCCGGCAGGGCGCTCGTCAGCGCCAAAACCCCGCGTCCACTGAACATCGGCATCCGCAGGTCAGTGATGACCAGGTCGAACCGTTTTTCAGAATCCGCAAGTCTCTTCGCAACCGCGACTGGATCGGAGACGCCAGTGACTTGCATGCCTTCACTGGCAAGCACTTTAGTCATCGCCCGGAGCATTCCCGGATCGTCATCTACGACCAAAACAGATTTGTCCTGCAACTCGTCCATAATCTTTTCAAAGAATAGCGCCGCGACATACGGCGAATCGCCCAAGTGCAATGATCTCTCGCACGAACGAATTCAACCGTCTCGCGGTCATTACCCCAGGGTCGCGGGAATCCGGCAATTGGAAGAAGTAGATCGTCATATCATGCGCCGACAGCCAGCGGAAGTTGAATGCTAAAAGTGCTGCCTTTGCCCCGTGCCGTAGCGTAATCAATTTTTCCCCCATGTTCATTGATGACCCGCTGGGCATATGCGAGACCGAGGCCGGTGCCATCGCTCTTCGTGGTGAAGAACGGGACGAAAAGATTTCGAGCTTCTTCCTCGGTCATGCCTCGACCATCATCGCTGATAGATACCAAGGCTTGCGCACCATTCCTTTTCGCGGTGACTGCCAGATTTCCCCCATCTGGCATTGCGTCCAATGCATTACGGATGAGATTTGACAGGGCTTCCCAGAGTTGCTCGGCATCGGCGCGAACGGGCGGCAGTTCCGGATCAAGCGTCTTGCTTAACTCGACATGCTTTTGATCGAGACGGGCTGCAGGAAATTCAGTTTTTCTTCAAACAAGCCCCGCAGCGAAAGCACGCTGCGCTCGGACTTCGGCATTCGCGCGAATCGGAGATACTCCTGTAGGACCTGGCGAATTCGCAATACCTGCGAACCCATCTCGCGCAGGAGCGCCTGGCATTCGTCAGCTGAACGGCCGTTGGAACTTACGCAAGCCTTGAGTTCCTGCCCGATCAGGTCAAGGTTGAGCGAAATTGCGCCGAGCGGGTTCCGAATTTCATGGGCTACCTGAGCAGCCATTGAACCGACCACCGCCAGACGCTCCGCCTGGAGCTTGGCGTGTTCCAGCCGCTTGCGTTCTTCCATTTCCGTCCGGAGCGCGGCAGTTCGACGCTCCACCGTTTGCTCCAGATAGTAGTAAGAGCTGCGAAACGCCGTCAGCAGCCACACGACGATGAAAAAGAATATGAAAAGCATGAGGGCGTTCCAAACAGGAATCAGCGGAAGCTGATACGCGGCGCCGTTCAACATGTCGCTGAGGAACCACAAGC
>QHOW01000204.1 GCA_003219435.1 Verrucomicrobiota bacterium
GCATCTGTGCCACCGTATTGTGCGGGCCTCTGGAAGCGCGCGACCAGAACACCGCCGTTAACTTCAATGACCCTGCGGGAAGCAACGTTGTCGGGATCGGTCGTGATCTCGACGTATTGCAATTCTTCAGCGCGAGCATGCTCCAACATCAGTTTCAACGCGCGCTTGGCATAGCCGCGGCCCGCCTTCCTCGGCACGACCGCATAGCCAATGTGTCCGAGGACGAGAGCCGGCAACTCTGATGTACCCGGCTGCCACCTCAAACCAATCGAGCCGCAAAACTCGGTATCCCAGAGCCAAAGTCTAAATCCCGGAAGCCGCGTTGCAGTCGTACCGTCGGGAAGCGTAATCGGTGAGCCCTTCGCCTCGCGATCAGTGAGGGAATCGACGAATGAACGGGGATCTTGCTCGATTTGCTCGAGTTCATCGTTCGAAGCAGCGGCACCTCTGATGTTGTCCGGCGACCACCCTCGTTTCAATGCCGCAACATAACTTGGTAAACAATCAAGCGATGGCCGCACGAGTTGCATCGGGTGTGTCATACCCTAAGGGCGAGGTCTAACGAGATGGAGATAAGCCGCGGCTAGCGTTGAACAACATTACGGCGGAAGTGCGTGAGCGCGAAGACGCAAATCGCACTAGGGAAGCCGGGCACTTGGATGAAATCCAGGGTGTCGTGGCAAACACACTGAAGTTGTATCGCAATGGGGCCGTTGGCTTCATCGATTGGTTAGGCCTTGGCGTTACAACGTGAGTAAATAACCTCAATCGATGGACGCCGGGCGCCGCGCGATTTGGTCCTCGGTGTCTAAGAAGTCGGTGGCGGATAATGCAATACATCTCGCGTACGTGCCGAAACGTCCTTTACGCTCTTGTCTTCTTCGGCCCCCGGTTTCGCTTCAAGTTGTTTGCGCTGGTAGAGGTCGTTGATTGTGGATTCGTTTTTGTTCAACCACAGGAGTTGTCGGTTGATGCGTTCTTCGGCCTCAGTATCAACACGGTGCGATTCTTGAGCTAGCCTGAGTCCTTCCATGAATTTCGCGCGAGCTTCGATGGTATGTCCGTTCATGGCGAGTCCAAGTCCGAGTGCTTCATAAGCGATCGGATTCGTCCCATCCCGCAGGACGGACTGACGAGCCCACACTTCCGCGACCTGAAATCTTTCCAACCGGCCGTGCGCGAACGCACCGATTGCCGCAAGGTCCGAACCCAAGCGCCGGATCTCAGGCGTCATAGCCTCCCGCGGTACTTGAGCAGACCACAACAGCGCCCGGTGGGCGAGGTCCGCAGCTTTTCGTGATTTCCCTTCGTTATAGCATCTACTGGCTTTCACGAGCATTCGCTTCATACGCATGACTGGGTCAAAAAACGGCACTTTAATGTTGGCGTTGTGGTCTGGTAATAGGCCTAACGAGAAAGAGATGAGCGATCGCCGACGAGAGCGCGCGTGAATCGCAGCGAAAAGGTTTTAGCTACGCAAAAGCTGGACACAAAGCGGGCGGCGGTTCGTTGCATCGATTGGTTAGGTCGTGTTAGGCTTCACGAATAAATGTGGCAATGAATCGGGAAATGAGGCTGCTCGATGGTAGCTAGATAGGAATACACTACATCCGCAACCGGGATGTCGGCCGGGTCGAAATAGTAATCGGGGTTCAGTACCAGCAGAACAATCTTCCTTGCCGAGGCAGCATCATTTGGCGAGCGGAGTTGGTCCACAGCTTCGAGATAGCTGCTCTTGATCTTCGTCTTTAACAGTTTTGGCATTTTTTCGCTATGCGTGGGGTTGTCTTCACGGTACCAAGTCTCCCGTTCATCCTGCGAGTGATTGACGGTTTTGACTTCTAGGTAGTGGTTGATTGATGCACTCTGTCCAAAAAGGTCGGGAATCCGCGATCCGGCCGCTGGCCGCACAAATCTAACGATGTCGCAGCCGAACTCGCTCCTAAGAACTTTTACTCCGAGCGCCTCGTTCAAGACGTCATGAAGCTGCTCCCAAAAGCGTTTCCTTGGGCGATCGCACAACAATACCGTTTGGCCGACCTTTTGGGCGTAATAGTCCCACTCGACTGCTGGCACAAAACTCAGCCACGATTCGACCCCGCTGTAGAATTTGAAAGTGACAGAATCGTGAGAACGCAAACGATTGGGAAATCCATGGAAGAAATTGTCGACGCTACCGGTGACGAAGCGGTCGTATAGATCCGCCAGCCGGGGGAGCATTGACCTAAATTGATTCATGTGGCCTAACGAGAACAAGCTGAGCTACGGCCGCCGAGAGCGAGCGTCAAATGCGGTGAAAAGAAAGTAGCCATCGAGAAGGTGGACACGGTACGGACGGCCGTTAGCTCCAGCGCATGGTTAGATCGTTTCTCATTTTTTGGTCTGATTCTCATAAGGAGTCCAGTATGGCTTTTAACTTTGCTTTCCATTCGGCCTCTGCGCGTTTCTCTAAATCACCGCGCTTGTAACCGCAGTGTGGACATGTCCCGTGCTCGGTGGGATCAAAGTAGCGCCCGCATCTCGGGTTTGGACACGTGCTGAGTGGGTCAGCTTTCGGCCTATTACCTCTATTCGCCATGGTGCAAAGATACGCTACCGGTGGCCCTGGTCACACATGCAGCGAAGTTATTTGGCAACCGGGCCGATGTGGAACGTCGTGGTGACTTCATGTTCGTTCACAGCTCGCGCATAGGTCTAACGAGAATTATACGAAAGTTCGTATTTAAAGACGAACATTTTTTCGTCTAATTCGGTTCCGGACCGGGCCGGTGCGATCCTTGGGAGCGTTGATCCAGCGGGCTGCGGACGCCGAGTCCGGGTTTGTTCAGGACGTGAGTGTAAATCATGGTCGTGGAGACGTTTTTACCCGGTGAGATAGTTTCGCAGTCTGTTCTTGATGTATCGCTTGCCCCACGCGCTTTTGAGGTATTTCTCCCGTTGAGTTGAGTCAGCCCGATCGAGACAGCCCTCCCAATAGACCAGTTCGAGAGGCGCCCTCGTCCGAGTGGAAGAAACTTCCCCCTTCATGTGCGGTCGCAATCTTGCCGACAAGTCCTTGGTGAATCCAACATACAAGTGGTGGTCTTTACGGGAAAGCAGAACGTAAACGTAGTAGTATTTTCCCATCGTCTTATCTCACGGGGTGAATGTCCGAGAAGGTCTTGAACGGTGCAGATGTCCTGGCCGTTTTCAAGCAAATGCGTGGCGAAACTGTGCCGGAATGTATGGCAACTGACGGCTTTGGCAACGCCGGCATGTTGGATGGCCAGTTTGACAGCGTTTTGGAGATTTTTTTCCTGGAGATGGTGCCGACGCACCTCCTGGGAGCGAGGATCGACAGATAATTTCAAAGCGGGAAAAACGTACTGCCACGCCCAGGAGTGATCTGCATTGGGATATTTTCGATGCAGGGCGAAGGGCAGATAAACTTTTCCGGCGCCGCGGGCGAGGTCCTGTCGATGCAATTCTCTCACCCGCTGGAGATGGGCGCGCAATGCATCGCGCACCTGTTCGGGCAAGACGGTGATGCGTTCGCGAAGGCCTTTACCGTCGCGCACGGTGATGCGGTTGTATCCGAAATCAACATCCTTTACCCGCAGGCGCACGCATTCCATGAGGCGCAATCCGCTGCCGTAGAGCAATTGCGCCATGAGCCGATAATCGCCTTTGAGCCTGGCGAGCACCGCCCGGACTTCCACGCGGGTGAAGACCACCGGAATTTTCGACGGGCGGTTAACCCGTTGAACGTTGTCGATGAAGTCGAGTTTGCGACCGAGCACTTGCTGATACAGAAAGAGCGATGCGGCAAAGGCTTGGTTTTGGGTGGAGGCGGCGACTTGTTTGTCCACGGCAAGATGGGTGAGGAAGGCGGTGATTTCGTCTTCGCCCATTTCATCGGGATGGCGCTTGCGGTGAAAAAGGAGCGCCGGATCCAATCGACATACGCTTGTTCGGTGCGGATGCTGTAATGTTTGAAGCGCATTTGCCAACGGACGCGATCGAGCAACTTGGGCGAGGAAGCGACGGCGGCGTTGGAGAGTGGCACGCGTCGGATCGTATCAAAATGAGTGCGCGGTGGCAAGCCGGGGATCGGGGGTGAAGAGTCCGCTGGATTGAAAGTGCGCGATCGCCATCGCGCGTGAAGGCGTGCGCGTTTCGCAATTACACTCGCACCGGCACGCTCGCGGTACGTTCCAGTTTCCCCCAACTGACCCACGCGCCTTTTACCGCCCGCAGGATCGCTTTCCAGATGCAATAGCTGAGCATGGGCCGATAAATCACACGCATCGGCAAAATACGCCAGGCGCGCACAATCGGTTCGCGCTCGATAATGCAGGCGAGCGTCGCGAGGATCAGATCCATCGCCAGAAAGGTGATGACAAATGGCATCACGGAACCCCATACGCCGAATGGCAGCGAGGCGACCAGGAACAAATCCACCATCGGCGTGACGGCCACGAGAATAATCTGAAAAAACCAAATACTGGGCAAACTGAACCAGCCGAGCGCGCGATACTTCCAGTTGAAGACCATATCAACGCTGCCGCGCGAGTGCGCCTACGCTTTCTGGCGCTTCCGTCCAGGCGATCGCACCCGGCACGTAAACGATTCGCCGTCCATGTCTATGCAATGACAAAGTGAGATCGGTGTCTTCGGCAAGCGTTTGCAAACTCAGGCCGCCCGCTTCATCGATCGCATCCTTGCGAATGGCGCTGATCGCGCCAGGCACCACCGTGATGCAGTTCCAGCGGTTGTAAGCGCGTCGATCAAGATTGAAACCGCAGGTATATTCCAGCGCCTGACAGCGCGCGATAAATGAGCGCAAATTTCCAACCTTCGCGTGACCCGACACAGCGCCGATGCGGGCATCGGCAAACGGTTCGAGCAAGCGCGAGAACGTATCGCGCTGACATTGCGTATCGGCATCGATGAAAACGACGATGCCCCGATGGACGGCAGCGAGACCGCGCTGCAAAGCGTTGCAACAAGCGAACGCGTGGATCGACTTGTCCAATGCGCTCAACTTCGGCGGCTGTCTCATCACGCGAGCCGTCGTCAACAACGATGACTTCGATTTCACCTTTGTAATCAGTCGCTAGAAGCGCGCGCAAAGTCTCCGCGATGACCTTCCCTTCGTTGTAGGCAGCCATCACTACACTGATTGGCTCCGAAAAATCCGCTGCTGGTCCGCTCCGAAAACGATAGGCGAGCCAAATGACGACGAGCGTGCGGATGACCACGAGCGCCGTTGCCACAATCATAAACGCCCAAAGGAATTCCTCGATGCCGTGAAAAATGCGAAATCCAGCGCCGTTGACCAGATGTGTAAGCGACTGCCCATTTTCTCGCAATGGCGGCATAACTGCGTCGCGCGTCGTGCCCAGCAGTGTGCTCAAAGGCACCACAGTGTCGCCTCGCGTATGCAGCCAGTCTAAAATGCGCGGAAGTGCTTCGACAGTCTGGGAGCGATCGCCGCCAGCGTCGTGCAACAGAATAATACTTCCATCGCGACGCTGCTGTTTCACGCGCTGTAAGATGGTGTCGGCGCCTGGTTTCGCCCAATCCTGTGGATCGATACTTTCCAGAACCACGAGATAATTGAGGTTCTCCGCGATTCGTAGCGGGGTGAGTTCGCTAAGCTGCGTTGGGCCGGTATCGGCTGCATAAGGTGGGCGGAACAATGTGGTCGCGCGGCCTGTTATCGTTTCGAGCAAAAACTGTGTCGCGTTCAGCTCAAGCCGGATGTGCTCCGGCCAGCAGAGCGCCAGGTTTGGATGATAATATGTGTGGTTCCCGATTTCGTGGCCCTCGTTGACAATGCGCCGAACAAGCCCCGGGTAACGCTCCGCGTTCACGCCCACGAGAAAAAACGCGGCTTTCACGTTTGCTGCTTTGAGAATATCCAAAATTTTCGGCGTCCATCGTGGATCGGGGCCGTCGTCAAAAGTGATTGCGACCTGATGCTCGCCGGCGGCACCTTGATGATAAAGCGTCGGAAACTCCGCAAACCTCACGTATTTCGCCGTGAGATAGCCGTCCGCATCCACCGTCAGCTTTCGCAATCCATCCATGCGATCCTCGTCAACGGTGACAATTTCGCCGTCACCGACGTCCGTTATTGTGTCCGTTGACTTGATTAGTTCGAGCGACTGGCGCGTCTGATTGTCCATCTTGAAATCCCGCGGAACGCTTAAAGCATCCCAAATTGCAGGGTCTTCACTGCCGAGCCGATAGAGCGCGAACCCACCCGCCTTTTGATTGCGCACCTCGCGCAGTTCGTTGAGGAATGTCACGGCATCCAGAAACCAGACGGCGTGCTCCTTATCTTCGTCCTGGAAATAGAAATAGGGACTGTAACTTGGCCCTTTCACTTCTGCGTTCTCGATTTCCGCGTCATTGGCGCGGCTCATCGCTTCTGAAAAATTGATCAGCTCCGCTTTTTTCGAGCCGATCGTCCAATCATATCCGTAACTACCGAGCGCCATGATCCATTGCCTGGTATCGGAATCTTCCAGCAGGACGTGGACCCAACCTTCAAACCACGAGCGCGACGCCAGCGGCCCTGGCGGATCTGTGTCAGAAGTCTCGTCAAACAACATCGCCACAAAACGATCGACGTTGTCCGCGAGCGCCTCGAAGTCGACGTAATCCAGCTCCTGGCCTGGCTGAACGCACAGCCATAGCTCCTTGTTATCGTCGTGCAACGCGTCGGCGAACTTGTTAATGAATCCGGTAATGTCTTTCTTGTAAGCCGGATCGATTTGCTCCCAATCGATCACCACGCCTGAAGCCGTGGCTTTACGCAAGACGGAAAGCACCTTTCGGATGAACCGATCCTGTCGGTTCTCTGGACCGTGCGCCAGATTCTCAATCGCCTCCGGCTGCCAGGTGTCGCCGACGAGGTTGGTCAGCAGCGGCATAAGCGCAATCCCTTTGTTCGCGGCAAGTTTCGGCAACCGCGCATCTGCGTCGATTTGCAAATCGCCCATGCCATTGATCACGGTCATCCATTCCGGGCAGAGATGTGTAATCTGCGACGCGTGTTGCTGCAGCGACGCGTAGCTGTACGCATCTCCATTGGTGTAGAATGCGAGCCGCACTTCATTGTTGGGCGATTTCTTCCCCGAGAGCCTCCGGGGCGGAGGCGTGGACCCGACGCCGGCGAGCTTTTTTGCCGCTTGTCGCGCCGCGGCAAATTTCTGCCAGAGCAGCGAACTCGGAGACAATTGGCCGGCGGGATTCTCCTTTTGCAACGCCTTTAGTTGACCTTTCAATTGCCGCAGGGAAAACGGCACACTCAGTTGGGGCGCCACAAAAAGCGTCTGAACAAACAGTACCGTCCCAAGAAAAAACAGCACGCCACCGATATCAGGCGCAGTCGCGGCCAGCGTTTACCCGTAGGATCGGAGAAAACGAACGGCGTGACTTCGTCTGGAGAGATCTCAGGCATGCGGTGTGTATGATCGCTCAGGCGCGGGAAGAAGAAAATCCCATTCTCTCATGCTCTTGCTCTTAATTCCTTCATTGCAACCGAACGTTCCGCACGTTGACGTTGGACGTTGGGCGGCTGCCGTGCCCTAGCCCTGCGAAGGCGGGTTGAGCGCCTGCTCGCGATTTATTGGAGTTGAACGTTAATTGTCCAATGCACATTGAACCAGATTCATTGCCAACCGGACACTCCGGCATCGGCGCGCGTTTTAAAAAAGGCCCCACAAGTAATTGGAGACGTTACGCTCGAAGAAGAATCGAGCGTTTGGTACGGCGCGGTGCTGCGCGGCGATATCAATCGAATCATCATCGGCCCGCGCTCAAACGTTCAGGATAATGCCGTCATTCACGTGGATACAAACTATCCCACAACTGTGGGCGAGCTGGTCACCATCGGACACACCGCCATCGTGCACGCTTGTAAGATCGACAACGAAGTGCTGGTGGGAATGGGTGCCATCGTTCTCGACAACGTGGAAGTCGGCGCGCGTTCCATCATCGGCGCGAACGCGCTCCTCACGATGGGGATGAAAATTCCTCCCGGCTCGCTCGTGCTCGGATCGCCCGCGAAAATTCGGCGCCAACTCACTCTCGACGAACAGAAGGACATCGCGCGATGGGCATGGAGTTATGTCGAGACCGCAAAACGATTCCGCGAATTCTAGTAATCGTAGGGCGCGACCGCCGGGCGCGCCGAATATCTGTTACCTGTGGTTTACACGACCGGCTAGTCTTCTAACCCGACCCTCCGGGTGTATCGGTGTTTTACCGCAAGATCCGTCGCAGCTTTCCAGTTACACAAACGACTTGTAAGCTGAAATCTCACACGCAAAATAGTTTCATGAAATTAATTATCGCTGCCGCTTCCATCACCGCTTTGGCTGTGGCCATCCCATTCGCCAGCGCAACAGCCCAAAGCGGGACCGAGCAGATGTCCTCCGCGAAAATGGGCTCCCATTCTCCAGCTAACATTGAATGGAAAGCTGGACCGCCGTCGTTGCCGGCCGGTGCGAAGATGGCTGTGCTCGAAGGCGATCCCGCAAAAGAGGGACCGTTCGTGATGCGACTCCGCGCGCCTGCCGGTTATCACATTCCGCCTCATACTCATCCGCAAACCGAACGCGTTACGGTGATTTCCGGAACGATGTTTCTGGCCATGGGTGAAAATTTGGATCGCAGCGCGGCAAAAACTCTGCCCGCCGGCACATACAGCTTCTGGCCCGCGGGGATGAAGCACACCGTCTGGTTCGAGGACGGGACGGTTATACAAATTCACGGCACCGGCCCCTGGCAGATCAACTATCTCAATCCAGCCGACGATCCGCGGAACGCGAAGAAATAAAGCCCTCGTTAGCGCCGCGGCGGCGAGTTACAACGATCTTGCCAACGCCCGCGCATTTTCGCGCAACAACTCCGCCGCGCGCTCCATATTTTCTTTCTCGCTCATTCCCGGCCGCGCGTTTTCGTAAATGCCGTCGAAAATCTCGTCAACTTCTCGATCTTTGGTCGCGCGGCCGACAATTGCAAAAACACGCTTGCCGAGTTTGCGTGCGAAGTTCGCGACGCCCGCTGGCGTTTTTCCCTCGAGCGTCTGCCGATCCAGACTTCCCTCGCCCGTAATCACAACATCGGCATCTTTCATTTTCGATTCGAGCTCGAGCGCTTCGGCGACAACATCAAAACCCGGCCGAACTGTAGCCCCGCAAAAACTCATCAGACCAAATCCGAGTCCACCGGCCGCCCCGGCGCCGGCTTCATCACGATAGTCAACGCAGAATTCTTGCGAAACAACGTCTGCCAGTTTGGTTAGTGCCCGTTCCAACACTTTGATTTCATCTTTGCGCGCGCCCTTCTGCGGACTGAACACTCGCGTTGCGCCATTTTTGCCGAGCAGTGGATTCCGCACATCAACTGCCGCAATAATTTTCGGCAAGGTCATGTCTTTCGGCTTTGCGATTTTTGTGAGGTTAAGAAGGCAAGTCACTTTTTGGTCCTGCTCATGCTCATAATCGAACCGAAACCCAAGCGCTCTTGCCATTCCCCATCCGCCATCGTTTGTCGCGCTGCCGCCAAGACCAATAATAATTTCGTTCGCGCCGCGGTTTACCGCATCCAGAATCATTTCGCCAACGCCGAAGGTGGTCGCGCGAACGGGATCTCGTTCGCTTTCAGATAGTCGTCGCATGCCGGCGGCTTCGCTCATTTCCATTATCGCGAGTTTCCTATCGGCGATCCACGTGTAACGTGCGTCGATTTCCCGGCCGAGCGGATCGTGCGCTTTGCATTGCAACCAGGAACCGCCAAGCGCATTGCAAATAACTTCCGCAGTTCCCTCGCCACCATCTGCCATCGGCAGGATGTCGATCTTCGCGCCATGCAAAACGTCACGCAACCCAAGCGCGATGTTCTCTGCAACTTCGCGAGCGCTGAGCGACCCTTTGAATTTATCCGGGGCAATTAAGATGCGCATGCGCAGAGGCTTAAATCGTTACAAGATTACATCGTTACAAACGAAGGGACGCTTTTCCTTTTAACTCTTTTAACCTTGTAACTTTTTTAACTGCTTTTCGAGAATTTCGCCCGCCAACTGCGGATTCGCCTTCCCTTTCGATAATTTTAGCACTTGGCCCTTGAGAAAGTTAAGCGACGCCGCGTTGCCCGCCCTAAAATCCGCGACTGGCTTCGGGTTGGCAGCGATCACTTCGTCGCATAATTTTTCAATGGCGCTCAAATCGCTCAACTGCTCGATTCCCTTTTCCTTCACGATCGCCGCCGCGTCCTTGCCGGTCGCGAACATTTCCGCAAAAACTTCCTTCCCCTGTTTGCCGCTGATTTTCCCGCTGTCGATTAGATTGACCAGCTCGTCGAGCACTTCTGGTGGGATCGGACAATCCTTGATGGCTTTGCCCGCGTTGCTTAATGCATTCTGCAAATCATTCAGGATCCAGTTGGCGACATTCTTAGGCTTCTTTGCGCCTTTCGCAGCCGTTTCAAAATAGCCCGCGAGCTCCAGATCGTTCGCCAGCACGCCGGCATCGTATGCGCTCACTTGATATTGCTCGACAAAACGCGCGCGTTTCGCTTTTGGCAGCTCGGGCAAGCGCCCTCGCACATCGGCGAGCAGGACTTCGGTTTTCACCGGCACGAGATCGGGCTCGGGAAAATAGCGATAATCGTGCGCGAATTCCTTTGTGCGCATCAGAAACGTTTCGGCGGCTGCATCATCCCAGCCGCGAGTTTCCTGCTCGATTTTTCCGCCGCTGTCCAAAATAGCGATTTGGCGCTGAATCTCGTAATCAAGCGCGCGCCGGACGCCGCTGATCGAGTTCATGTTTTTGATCTCGATCTTTCCTCCCAGCTCAGCTTGTGTTGCCGGTCGCACGGAAACATTGCAATCGCATCGGAGCTGCCCTTTCTCCATATCGGCATCACTCACGGCTCCGTAGATCAGGATTTGTTTAAGCGAAGTTAAGAAAGCAAACGCTTCCTCGGGCGAATTAATCTCCGGCTGGGTCACAATCTCCATCAGGGGCGTGCCGGC
>QHOW01000040.1 GCA_003219435.1 Verrucomicrobiota bacterium
CATTATTTTTTGCGCGACCGGAATCAGCGACAGTGCCCTTTTGCGCGGAGTGAAAGGGCAGGGCACCAAGGCCACCACGCATTCCATTTTGATGCGCGCAAAAAGCAAGACCGTTCGCTTCATTCGCGCAACGCACGATTTGCAGACAAAGACGATCCGGCTCCGCTCCGATAGCCGGGAGCACCTGATCTAACCCTATCGGCGGTCAGAGACCGCCGCGACAATTCGGAAAGGATCAAATCTCTCTGCTCGACAGCACGCTTTACATCTGTTCAAATAATGAAAACGCGCCGCTTATGAGATCAATATCCAAAACTGAATTGTCGCCGGACAACGGCTGTATCATCGACACGAAATGGACGCTCGGCTCACTGAGCTATCACGCTAGCGCTGCCGGCAAAGTCAAGGTGGAGCCGTCAAAAGAAATCATCCGTCTGCCGGAGATCGTCCTTTACGATCACGCCGGTTTTGGTGGGGCCTATGCGCGTACCAATCTGAGTTTTCATTACATCGGCAATTTTTGGAATGACCGGATCAGTTGCCTCATCGTGGTGAGCGGCGTCTGGCGTTTTTATCGCGATGATTATTACAAAGGCCCGTATTGGGATCTCGGCCCGGGATATTACGAGAGCTTCTTCGCTGAAAAAGGGCCCGACGACACCGTCAGTTCATTCCAAGCCATCGCGCTGACGTAAGCTCGTGCGCGATGCGCGTTTGTTTGGGTAGCGCATGCGTCCCGCATGCTGGCGAGCGCATCCTCGCGATGTCTGTGTTTAGCGCCAAAGGCGCACATTTAATATCGAGCCTGGGGCGATGCCCCAGGCTAAAGTGAAATAGCGCCTCTGGCGCTAAACAGCTACCCCGCCATCGCGACCTTCTCTTTGGATCGGCCAAACAATTACCGCGTTGCAATCTCTCAGAGAAGTTTGTTTCGGCGTGACGCCGGAACCAGCACGTTCGCCACGGCGAATCTGACCGGCGGCGGACGAGACGCCTGCACGCGGCGGGCAGGCAGTGCGCTAACGGGAGCTGGCAAGTTGTAAAACTTCGCGGGCGCAGCCCCACGAAAGGGTGAAACCGGCGCCGCCGTGACCATAGTTGTGAATGACGGTGCGGCCGTCATTCAAACGATCGCCTTCGAGGCGAACGCCTGATTTGCGGAATGGGCGAAGACCGACCCGCCCGGCGAGAACTACCGGATTGCCGATGTTCAGAACGCGACTGCATTCGGCGACGATGCGTGAGGTAACCGCCGGATCGATATCGAGATCGTCGCTCAATTCGTTCGTCCCCCCGAAAACGCAATCGTTGGTGCGGGGGATCGCGTACATGAGAGGCGCATCATCACAGACGACTGCGCAAGAGAGCCCGGCGAACTTCGGCACGATGGCAACCTGACCGCGATGAGGTTCGAGATCAACATCGTGAACAAGCTCGCGCGCGCCCATGCCGGCGCAGTTGATTACCAGAACAAATTCGTCGCTAACATCTTCGAGTTTTTTGAAGAACACATTTGCGGTGATTGATCCGCTGGCGGTAAGGAAGCGGCTCGCGAGGTAATCGAGATAGATCGTCGTGTCCGTCAGCGGAACGTTGAGCGCAAAGCCGCTTTTAAATGCCGGTGGAAACTTGCTCTGAGGAAGACCAGGAGATTCCCCGACTCCGCCCGGAATGACAAAGGGAGGAAGCAGACGCGCCCCGAGCGGGATAGCCCAATCGGGAATTTGAATTTTGCCCGCGCGGGAAAATTGCCGCAGTTCGATCATCGACACGCCGGTGTCTGATTTGCTGCTAAGGTCGACAAGGACGTTGTAAGTCTCCAGCGCCCACGCAATCACCTTGTCGGCTGGTTCGACATCGTATGGATACCAGACCGCCGCAGCGGCAGCAGAGGTCGTTTGTTGCCCTGTCTCTTTTGCAAAAATCGCCGCGCGGTATCCGCGCTCGGCAAGAAGAACACCGCAGGTCAGACCAGAAACGCCTCCACCGATAATTGCCACCGCCTGCTTCATCGAAATGAACTACGTGCAATGAGCTGCTGCGTCATATAAAATGGCGCGGGATGGTTTCCTTAAATCGAGATTGGCTGGCAGAAAAAATCCTCGCGGGCGAACGGATTTCGCCGGATGAAGCGCTGGAGCTTTATCGCTTTCCTCTGGAGGAATTGGGCGCGCTGGCAAATGCGCGGCGCGATCTGGCCAAAGCGAAAAGCTACGACGGACGCGGCCGCGAGATCGTGACCTATATCGTCGATCGCAACATCAATTACACGAATGTTTGCAACGTTTACTGCAAATTTTGCGCATTTTACCGCACTGAACGCGACGAAGATCATTACGTGCTCTCTTTCGAACAGATTGATCAAAAGTTGGACGAACTTTCGGCCGTGGGCGGTGTTCAGATATTAATGCAAGGTGGGCACCATCCGAAATTGCCGTTTGCGTGGTACATCGATCTCTTGCATCACATACGGGAAAAATATCCGCACATCAACATTCACGGATTCAGCCCTCCGGAGTTTCAGCATTTTGCCGAAACATTTCGGATGCCGCTGCGCGAAACGATCTCCGAATTCAAAAAAGCAGGGCTCGGCTCGATTCCGGGCGGCGGTGGCGAAATACTGGTCGACCGGGTGCGAAAGAAAATTTCTCCACTTAAGATCGATAGCAACCAATGGCTGGAGGTGATGCAGGTTGCGCACGAGCTCGGACTGAAATCGAGTGCCACGATGATGTTCGGCCACGTCGAGACAATCGAGGATCGGGTCGAGCATTTGCAGCGCATTCGCGAACAGCAGGATCGGAGCGGCGGGTTCACCGCGTTCATCTGCTGGACGTTTCAGCCGCAACATACTGTCTTAAAAGTGAAGTACCCGACTGGCGTGGCTGAATATTTGCGGACGCAAGCACTGGCCCGGATTTTTTTAGATAATATCGACAACGTGCAAAGCTCGTGGGTGACCCAAGGCCCTGGCATCGGCCAGATCGCGCTCAAGTATGGAGCGAATGATTTCGGATCGGTGATGATGGAGGAAAATGTCGTCAGCAGCGCCGGGACAACATTTCAACTAAACGCCACGGAGATTGAATCGCTCATTCGCGATGCGGGCTACGAACCGCGCCGGCGAAATAACTGGTACGAGCTTTTGAATTAGCCTTACAGACGAGTTGCCTTGTCGACCAGCCACCCGTTTCTAGGAAAATCCGCCTTGACGTTCTCTCTCTTCTTCCCGATATACCCGCCTATCCTGCGTGGGTTCGTTGCGCGGGATAGCGCTTCTTAATTATGAGATATTTTTCCGGACGGTTGCGTCGCCCGCCATTTGCGATCTGGGCCGCATCCATTTGTGCGCTGCTTGGCGCCGTGTCAGCTCGAGCGCAGGAGCCTGCGGGTCCTCCGATGATCCGGTCAATCGACGTGGAGTACACAGGGCCAAAGTTGGTAAGCAAGGAGCGGATTCTCGCGCAAATGCGGACTAAGGTGGGCCAGCCCTTCTCCGATCAAGTGGTCGAGCAGGATATTGAGACTCTTTACAAGACCGGCGCTATTCTAAACGTTCGCATCTTCGCGCAACCGGAAGGCGACGGCGTGAAGGTAATCGTGGCCGTGCAAACGCGTTCGATCGTGCGCGAAATCGAAATCGATGGAGCCGAGCGAATCAAGCCAAAAAGGCTCCGCAAAGAAATCAAATTGAAAATCAACCAGCCGGTCGATGAGGAGCTTTTAGAGGAAGCGCGCCAGAAGATGATCGAGCTTTATCAGGGCCACGGCTACAATGACGTTACCATTCAATTTCGCGTCGATCCCATCGATCAGAGTCGTGGCACAGCGCGGGTGGTTTTCACGGTCAACGAAGGAATTAAGGGGGCAGTGAGCAAAGTTCGTTTCGAGGGAAATGCGCACTTCAGCGATAGAGTATTGCGAAAACAGATGAAGACCAAGGGCAAGACGCTCATTTCGCTATTCGATAAATCCGGCCGGCTCGACGAAACGCAATTGCAACAGGACTTGGACAGCATTCGCGAGTGGTACCAAGACCACGGCTACATTGATGTGGATGTTAAGGACGTGCGCAAGGAGCGCAGCAAGAATGGTCCCATCATTATTACGATTGTGATTAACGAAGGTCCGCAATATCACGTCGGCAAGCTTATCATCACGGGACAGGTAGTGGCCTCGGCGGATAAGATCCGCGCGCTGGTAAAAATGAAGGAGGGCAGCATTTATTCGCCAAAACAACTGCGCGATGATGCGAAGGCATTGGCCGACGCTTATGGCAGTGGCGGTTATGTCGATGTTGTGATTTCGCCGGAAGGCACGCCAGCCGGATCTGCGGTAATCGACGTGCACTACAAAATCGAGGAAGGCGCGCGCTCCTTTGTGCAGCGAGTCAACATTACCGGTAACACCCGCACGAAGGATAAGGTCATCCGCCGCGAAGTTCTTGTCGCGCCAGGTGATGTCTTTAATACGGTTCGCGTGGAGACGACTAAGAAACGCCTCGAGAACCTGGGCTACTTTTCGAAAGTCGAAACGTATCCAGAAGATACTGACATTGCCGGTCGCAAAGATCTTACAATCCTGGTGGAGGAGAAGCGAACCGGCTCGCTTAGCTTCGGCGGAGGATTCAGCACGATTGACCAGCTGGTTGGTTTCGTAGAACTGACCCAGGGCAACTTCGATATTACGAACTGGCCGGGGCTTACCGGCGGCGGTCAGAAGTTTAGAATGCGCGTGCAATACGGCTCGGTCCGAAAGGATTTTGTTCTGGCATTGACCGAGCCGTACTTCCTCGATCGTAGGCTATCGCTCAGTGGTCAGCTTTTTTTTAACGAGGCAGACTACTTGAGCTCGGAATATAACCAGCGCAATTATGGGTTTGCGCTCGAGGTACGCACGCCGCTCAACCGACTCAACCAATACATGTATGCAACCGTGGGGTACCGCCTGCAAGATGTGGATATTTTTAATGTGAGTTCAACCGCATCCCCGCAGATCCAGGCAGCAGAGGGCTCGACAGTGGAGAGTGAGATCTTAACCAGTGTGGTATTCGACCACCGGGACAGCCCCATAATTACGCGGCACGGGCAAATGGTGCGCTTTTCGCCCTATATTGGGGGCGGCTTTCTCGGAGGCGATGTGCAGATTTACGGACTCGATCTGGAAGGCTCTCAGTATTTCCTTTTCCCGGGGGATTTAATCTTGCTCATCAACAGTGAAGTCGCGACTGTTGATAGCTGGGGAAGCGGCAGTGATGTTCCGATTTTCGAGCGACTCTATCTCGGCGGCTCAAACAATCTGCGCGGTTTTCCGTTCCGCGAAGTTGGGCCGAAAGATGTGAATGGCGAGCCGCTCGGTGGCAATACCATGGCGCGCACAACCGTGGAACTTACCTTCCCAATTATCGAAAAAGCGCGCGGCGCAATCTTTTATGATATGGGTTTCGTTAATGATGCGGCGTGGTCGTTTGGCTTCGACCACGTCGCCTCCGACGTCGGCGTTGGACTTCGACTTGATCTGCCGATCGGCCCACTGCGCATTGACTACGGATATCCGATCCAGCGTGATGGGTACAATGGCGGCGGGAAATTTAACTTCAGCGTCGGTTATCAATTTTGAACGAATATAAATGGTTGCAGTCTAACGCGGTTCCAGCCACCGTTATCTCTGTCTTATGAAAAGATTTCTCTCTACGATCCTCGTTTTGACGCTCGTATTTCCGATCGCGGCTTTCTCGCAGGGCGCACCAAAAATCGGTACTGTCGATATGCAGCGCGCGTTCAAGGAATACTACAAGACCAAGGACGCTGAAGCGAAAATTAATGACGCCAGAAGTGCCGCCAAAAAAGAATACGACGATCGGGCAGAGGCTTACAAGAAGGCGCTTGATGAAATCAATAGCCTGAACAAGCAGCTCGATGCTCCCGCTTTGACTGCCGAAGCCAAAACACAAAAAGCCAAGGAACGCGACGACAAGATCGCCAACATCAAGAAGATGGAGCGCGAAATCAACGATTTCAGTCAAACCCGCGATCGACAACTGCAGGAACAGTTGACGCGCATGCGAGAGGGTATTGTGAAGGAAATTACCGATGTCGTGGTGGAAAAGGTAAAAACTAACAATATGGACTTCGTGTTTGACAAATCGGGCGTGAGCCTGAACGGCGTCCCGGTTATGTTGTACGCCCCTGCCAACGTTGATTTCACCAACGATATTATCGCCGTCCTAAATAAGCCGGGCCGCAGCACGGCAGGTTCAACCTCAAAGACCGCGCCGAGTCCATCCCCGACGCCAGCACGGGCCGTGAGACCGTAGTTTAATTTCGACAACCAAATACACGCGGGCCCAACTCGCGTGTATTTTTTCGTACAGGTGAAAAGTGGTCGCGCGCCTCGACGGGAAACCATTTGGAAGCGGTTGCAAACCTCGGAAATGTCGATTCGAAACGTGGGCGCTCGTCTACCCAGATGTCGGTCAAACTACTGGACAGTCATCGTAATTCTTGGGCTCTGCTCCAGCTCGCTCGCAGCCGATTGGCAGTCAACGCTTACCGGCGAACCGCCCGGAACATTTCCGGAGCTTCGGCCCCTTCGCGCAACCTATCGCTTCGGATGGTCTGGCCTTACCGCGGCGACCGGAGAAGTCTATTTCACAAAGCCATCTGAGGCCAAATTTCAGCTTGATGGAACGGGCCAAACGATCGGTTTTGTCCGCGCCTTATGGAAATTGGATGCCAGTTACGGCGCGGTCGGCAATTCGCAAACACTGCGTCCAATCGAGACCCAGCAAACGGAGAATTACCGGAAAAAAAAGCTCGTCACCCGTCTTACTTTCACAAGTAAAGGGGTAACCCGCGCGCGAACAGAAAGCCGGGGCGAGTCTACCACCACTAAAACTCGCCAATTTGATTTTCCCGGTCTATTCGATCTGGCCTCAGCCATGCTGTATCTGCGGAGCCAGTCACTCACGGACCGCAGTGTTCGTCGCGTCGTCATCTATGCCGCGACGAACGCTTATCTCGCCACCGTCACGGTAGTTGGCCGGGACGAAATTTCGGTGCGCGCCGGCACTTACAAGGCTGTCAAAGTTGACTTGCGACTTGACCGGGTCGGCAAGCACCTTGAGTTGGAGCCGCACCGGAAATTCCGTCGCGCCACGATCTGGGTATCAGACGACCGCGACCGGATTCTGCTTCGCATCGAAGCACAGATTTTTATTGGCACAGTTTTCGCTGAGTTGCAATCGGTGCGTTTCGACAGTGCAAGATACTGATGGTTCGCGGGTCTATTCCGGGACTGGCTCGCCAAGCACGGGTGGGCCGGGCGGACGACGCATACGCTTGCGTGATGGATCGTAGACGGGTTCGCGTGGACGCGGCAATAACCGGAGAGCAGCCAGCGTTCCCAGATCGAGTCGGCCTGTGACGGGAATACGCGTCCGCGCTTGATAAGCCCGCAGCGACAACTCCATTGCCGGTCCAAAGATTCCGTCGATCTCATCTCGATAAAGTCCGCGGCGTGCCAGCGCTATTTGTGCGGAGATCACGACGTTGCGTTGCACATCGGGCGGGGCAGCCTCGTAGGGCGTACCGGCAAGGAGTTCTGCCAGTGACGTGCCGGGCATCACGGGATTCGATGGATAAATCTGTCGATCTTGCGGCGGCGCATTAGCGAAAGGCTGGGCTGGGGAAGGAGTCGCCTCCGCCGCTTCGCGGGAAGATTGATCGCGGAGATCGGGTAAACCAGGACTAGGCGAAGGGGAAGCCTTTGCCGCGGGTCGCGCGGGAGCGGAAGAATCAATTCCCAGCGAACGCAACGTTTCGCTATTGAGTTCTCCGTTTACCTGGAGACCGTTGCGAATTTGGTAGCGGCGAATCGCGGCGGTCAAATTCGCATTCGCTTCTCCAGTAATCTCGCCATAATAAAAGCCCTGATCCTTCAGGGCCTGTTGCACGCTTTCGATTTTTTGATCCGCTCGCATGAGCGCAACCGATCCGAGAAAAATCAGCGCGGCCACTTTGGCTTTCATCTCGACCTTATTTTGACGCCCTTACTTTGTGCTTATTCAGCGCTCTCCGGCGATTCGTTACCGCCAGCGCTGATTCACGCCGCTTTACTGTGTCGCGATAACGCAAGATTCCGTCAGTCACAGCCGCGGCGATTTGCTCGCGATAATCCTCGCTGGCCAGCCTGGAAATGTCCTCTTTGTTGGTGAGAAATCCTCCCTCGACCAGGACTGCGGGAGCAGTCACGTTTGCGATCACAAAAAACTGTTTGGCCTTTGTGCCCCGATCAAGCGCCCGTGTCCGCGCAACGAGCGCTTCCTGAATAAATCCGGCGAGGTTTTGGCTTTCAACATTTGGCGTTTCAGAAAGTGCCGGCCACAAGAAAGGCAGCCACGAAGCCAGAAATGAGCCCGCGGTGATTTGTTGGGCAGCATAATACGTCTCCACTCCACCGGAGACCGGCTGGTTATCTTCGTTGAAATGAATGCTGACAAAAATGCAATCACTCACTCGGTTGGCGAAGGACGCGCGATCTTCCAGCGAGACATATGTATCGCCAAGGCGTGTCATTAGCGTTGCGATTCCTTCTGCCTGCAACAAGCGATCGATTCGCCGTGCTACATCCAGGGCCAGGTCTTTTTCAAGTACGCCGCCACATATCGCACCGGAGTCTTGTCCGCCGTGGCCAGGATCGAGAATAACTACTGCGAACGGCCTCGGAGCCGGGGTGGGCCGCGATGTGGTCGATCTTGTGGTGGGCTCAGGTCTCCGCGCCCGTTGCATCCAGACAAAGGATGCGATCATCAACAACAAGCCGAGCAAGGCCAGCATGCTTCCGATCGCTTGTCTTATCTGTGTCCGTGATCCTCGGGTGAACATTTCTCTCCATAATTTAATCGTTAATCAAAGGGCGTAATTCCGTATCGGATAACGAACGGTAACGAATTGCCCTGCTTGCATCGCGCTCCAGTACGCCTGCTTCGATGCCGGTATTGGCAAGCTGTTCCTGCCGATATTTCTCAACGACAGCGCGCCCTGGCAGTTCCTTTGCATCGCTCGCCTGTAACGTCATGTGACCAATGGTCCATGCGTCCAGCGCGACTTTCAGCGCCGTTTCGAAACTGCCGTCTGCTCGATGTTCGGCTTTGAGAAATGACTCCATCAGCTCCCTCGATTGCCCTGTTCCGCTGAGCACGGCGAAATCCTGCCGCGCTTGCGAAAAGGTGGCGCCGTTGGTTGCGATCTCGCCGTCGTATTCCAGCCGGAGAAACAAATCGTCCGCTGGCCGCTCGCCTATTTCAGCAAAAAGCATCCGTGCCAGATAAGGTGCGCCGTAAACTTGTTCGAATGCGCCCTTCATTAGCGGACTGAGCGAATAATGCACGAGCCGCCGCAGTGAAACGTCCGCCGCCGAACGGGTGAAACCTTCGGTGCTGGCAAGTTCAATGGCCGCCATCCGCAATCGCTCGATATCTCCTGGATGGCCGATGGCGCCCATCGCGATTCGATCGTAGACCTCGAAGATTTTCTGTCGCCTCTGGCCGAGCGTGAGAAATAAAATACCGGCGCCATAACCCAGCGCCGCAATCGGGCTGCCCGGAGCGAGCTGTGCTTCGATGTACTCCCGCCGGTTGGCGATGGCCTCAACCCAACGATACGGCTCTTCGATCATGCCACCGTTTCCTTGAAGACGGCGGCGATTTTGCTCTCCGGCAAAGTGATGATGCCGTCGCGCGAAACGATTTTGATGAGCGGATAAATCTTTCCGCCACGATCCACGCCGCCTGTCGATGTGTCGGATTCCGCAGCGGTATCAAGCGCGCGCAAGGCAATCGATACCGCCTCGTCCTCACCTAGCTTTTGCAGGGGCTTCGCCCCCCAGTTGTTTTCGTAATGGAGAATGCCCCGCACGGCGGGCGATCCCGACCCCGTTGCGGCGTAGTCGGTCGCCTCAAATTGCGCGCCCATGGCGTCGTAAAAATAAAGCCGCGCCTCGGGCTTTGGATGGGGGTCGTACGTTGCGAAAATAGGCACCACCACTCCCACTCCCTGCATCACGAATCCGAAATTGTCGCGCAAGAGTTTGGATAGCGCGCGCACTTTCCCGTCAACGCTCATTTCCTGGAGCTGGGTTCGCCGAAAATATTGAAATGAATGTTCGAGCACGCGCGCCATTTCCCAAGCCGTAGCCGGCACGCCGGCGATGGCCATGATCGAATGGCGATCGATTTCCAGAACTTTGTCGGCACGATCGTAAACAACAGTATTGCCGGCGGTCGCACGCCGATCGCCCGCTACCAGTACACCACCCGAAAATTTGAAAGCGAGGATTGTGGTCGCCTCTGTTGGCTGCCACGAAGTTTCGCGTGGCATTCCAACCTGTGGGGTTGAGCTAACAACCGCCGCCGGAGCGAGCAAACCTTTATGTCGCAGCAACGCAGGGAAATCGCCAGCCGCGCCAGAAAAACTCTGGTCAAACGCCACCAGGAACGACTCCATTACTGGCCGGTGCGCTGGCGATAGCGCTTGGATTGGTTCGGGTCGACCTTGCGCATTTTTCTTAGGAGATCCTTCGTGTCTGGTCGCGAGACGTCCGGTGAACGCGGGCCGCCACCATCGCCTTGCTTGGGGCCCCACGGAGCTGGTTCAACCGGCTTTTGGATACGCTCTGGCATAAAAAAATTTAAGAGCAAATGTGGGAAAGGCAAGCTGCGCATCTGTCCCGCCTTACTGCCTGACGAACGCGAGTGCGAGACGCTGCCCGGAAACGGTTTCTACGCTGGCTGCAGCGGGCGAGCTTGCCAGACAAAGCTGCTAATGCCAACGTTTGCGCAATGAAGCTGGCTGCTATTGTCTGCGCGACTTTTTTTTCCGGCGCCTTGTTGCTTTCCACGGCTTCGGCGCAGACGCCTTCTCCGGAGCCGGTCAAAACGCCTGACGCCTCTCAACTCGAAGCACTGACAAAGAAAATCGAGGAGCAGAACGCGAAGATTGACGCCCTCTCGCAGGAAATCCTCAAGTTGGAGCAGGAGATCTCGCACATCCGCCCCGGAATAATGATTGGCGAAAGCACGCCCTCAGCGCACACGGGCGCTGCTCCGGCGGAATCTCCGCCGCACCCGATGAGCGGGAATACGCACACGGTCGCGCGCGGGGAGACACTCACCTCTATCGCGAAGATGTACAAGGTGGGTGTGGAGGAATTGCAAAAGGCCAATAATATCGAAGATGGCCGTAAATTGCAGGCCGGCCAAACCATTGTGATTCCAGGCTCGCCGTCGCCCACGCCGTCGGGTTCCCAGTCACCAACTGGTTGACACAAGAGAAGAGCAAATCGACCGGCCGCAGTCCGGCGGCTGCGGAACTAGCTAGGAGACTGTATCACTTGGATGGAAAGCAGCACGAGTGGGGAGCGCACGTGGCCTCGCGAGCTGGTTTCGGCGCCGCGCCGAAACGAACTTTGCACGGCGCAACGGGAGCGTTGCTAAGAAGAAAAGTCCGCGACGATGACGGCGTCATCGCCAGCACGCGAGGCGCGTGCGCTCCCCAGAAATGCGTGCTCCCGGCCATGGCGGCTGTACGAGCAAAGGATACGAGCCGCTAGCTAGACAGGTAATTGCTCGTCGGGAACAGGAATTGGCAAACTGGCTATGTCTGCCGACGATTCTAATTCAGGCTCGGGTGAGACCTCGAGCAAGCTCTGCTGGCACAGCCGCGCATATTTTCCGCCCAGCGCGACCAATTCGTCATGCCTGCCCCGCTCGATGATTCGGCCATGATCGAGCACGAGAATTTGGTCTGCGTGGACGATTGTCGAAAGCCGATGCGCGATCACGATCGAGGTGCGATGAAACATCAGGCGCTCGAGCGCTTCTTGAATCAGTCGTTCTGTCGCCGTGTCCACGCTCGCGGTTGCTTCATCGAGAATCAAAATCGGCGGATCTTTCAACAGCGCCCGGGCGATCGACACGCGCTGTTTCTCGCCGACGCTTAACTTCACGCCGCGCTCACCGACGATGCTTTCCAAACCCGCCGGCAGCCGCTCGATGAATCCCCGCGCATTGGCGGCGTCCACGGCGCGCCACAATTCCGCATCGCTCGCATCCGGCTTTCCCATCAAAAGGTTCTCTCGAATCGAGCCGTTGAATAAAAAACTTTCCTGTGTCACCACGCCAATCGCTTCGCGCAACCGCGGCAGCGCGTATTCCCGGATCGGTCTGCCATCCACATAGATCTCTCCGGCGCTGAATTCGTAAAATCGAACGAGCAGATTCACCAGCGTCGATTTCCCGGCCCCGGTCGCCCCCACCAGCGCAATCGTGGCGCCCGGCGGCGCATGAAACGAAACATGTTTAAGCGCGGGCAATCCTTCCGCGTAACTGAAGCTCACGTTTTCATAGCGGATATCGCCCGCGATTTGCTTATTTGGAGTGCGCAGACATGTCTGCGCTTTCAAAGCGGCGACATGTCGCCGCACTCCAAAACCGGGTTCAGCCCGTTCGTCGAGAATTTCAAACACGCGTTCGCCTGCCGCGCGCCCAGCCTGCACAAGTTGATTAAGCTGATGCAATCGACTGATCGGATCATAAAGAAATGCCGTGAGCATAAGAAACGCAACGAGATCGCCAATTTGCATCGCGCCCGTCAAAACCGCATGACTGCCAAACCCGAGCACCAGCACCGCGCCGAACGCCTCAAACATCGACATCGACGGGCTGTAGATTGCCCAGACCCGCATGACGATAAGCGTGGCGCGCCGCAACTGATCGCTCACCCGATTAAAGCGTCCGTGTTCGTCTCTCTCGCGGACGAAACTTTTGATCTGACGAACCCCGGAAAGATTGTCGTGCAGAAGCGCATTCATGGCCGACGCTGCCCGGCGTTGCAAACGATAGCGGCGATGCGCGGTCAGGGTATAAGCGAGCGCGCCGGCAATGAGCAACGGAAACGGCGCTAACGCGAGCAGGGCCAGCGTTGTATTCAGATAAAACATCACCGCCAGCACGATCACGATTTGCAAGACCGCGACCACGCCTTGCTCGATTCCATCAATCAGGACGCGCTCGACCGAGTTCACATCTTCGATCACGCGCGTCATCAAATCGCCCGTAGCGCGATTGTCGAACCAGCGGAGCGGCAGCAATTGAATATGCGAATACAGATCGCTCCGCAGATCGAAGATCACTTTTTGCTCGAACGTGTTGTTCAGCACAATCCGCAGCGCGTTGAAAGCGTGCTGAAGCAGAAACGCGACCGACGCCAGCAAAATCAACGGAAGCAATTTCTCGGGATGATTCCCGCGCACGACGTCGTTGATGATCCATTTGGTCACGGTCGGGAAAACGATCACCATCACCGTGCTGAGAATCGCGCAGGTCAGCGTCCCCGCCGCCATCCACGGGTACCGCCTCAAATAAGCAAAAACGCGCCAGACGGTTTTCATTACGGAGAGAACCTTATCACAGTCAGACTCTTCCTCCATTGACTCCGGGAGCCTTCCTTCAGCATTCGTCATTCGTGCTTCGTCATTGTCTCGTCGTTTATTGGTGTCAATTGGTGTCCATTCGTGGTTAAAATTCCGCGTTGTTGCTCTAACCGGCAGCGCAGTAATCTTGCCGAATGCCCATTGAGCCACACGCTTTCGCCGATCGGATTCACATCGAGCAACTGGAGGTCTCCACACGTATTGGAGTTCCCGAAGAAGAGCGTGCGGCGCCACAGCGGCTGACGGCCAGTATTTCTTTCTGGCCATATCACGAAGCGGACGACCTGGCAGACAAAATTGAGAACGTGGTCAATTATTCGGCCGTTGCCGAAGAAGTGAAGAATTTCGTGCGCGATCAGTCAGTAAATCTGATTGAGACATTGGCCGATCGGCTTGCCATTCACTTGCTGAAACATTTCCGCATCCAAAAGGTCACGATCGAGTTGCGAAAATTCCCATTCGAGGACGCGAATTACGTCTCCGTGACCGTAACACGGACTGCATTCGTTGAGTGACTACGAGTGCTTGTCCGAATTGACGATGCGCAAAGGAAGATTTAGCAAGCCGGCCCCGGAAATCGTGCAGCGCTACAGCGAATCGGTCTCGTTCGATTGGCGACTGTGCCGATACGATATCGCGGGATCGATCGCTCACGCCGCGGCACTCGCCCAGGCAGGAATCATAACCGCGGATGAGCGGGAAAAATCGAGCGTGCATTGCGCGTGATCGAAAAGGAAATCGAAACCGGCAAATTCGAGTGGGATCAATCGCTCGAAGATGTCCACATGAACATCGAAGCCGCGCTCACGAAACGAATCGGTGCCGCGGGCGCCAGGCTGCACACCGCCCGCAGCCGGAACGACCAGATCGCGCTCGATCTGCGGCTTTATGTGAAAGCGGAGATTGCCAATGGAGGTCGAAGGCTTCGCTTGTTACAGACCGCGTTGCTCGATTTAGCCGAACAACATGTCGATGTTGTGATGGCCGGTTACACGCATCTGCAACGCGCCCAGCCGATTTTTTTCACCCATTATTTGCTTGCCCAACTCGAAGCCCTTGAGCGGGACTCGGAGCGTCTTCGTGATTGCAATACGCGAACGGATGTCCTGCCGCTCGGGTCTGGCGCGCTGGCTGGATCGACCATCGTCCTCGATCGCCAAGCGATCGCGCGCCAGCTCGGCTTTTCCCGGGCGAGCCAGAACAGTGTCGATGCCGTCGGCGTTCGCGATTTTGTTTGCGAATTTCTTTTTTGCCTGGCGATGGTCGGAATGCATCTCTCGCGTTTGAGCGAAGATTTGATCACCTGGAGCACGAGCGAATTCGGTTTCGTGGAGTTCAGCGACGCTTTTTCCACCGGCTCGAGCTTGATGCCGCAGAAGAAGAATCCCGATGTGGCGGAGCTGGCGCGCGGCAAGACCGGCCGGCTTTATGGAAATTTGATCTCGGTCCTGACGATGCTGAAAGCGCTTCCCTCCTCTTACAATCGCGATCTTCAAGAAGATAAGGAGGCGCTCTTCGATTCCGTCGATACGATTCATGCCGCACTAGAAGTTTTCACGGCGATGCTGCCTCAATTAAAAATCAACCGTGAACGCATGGAAGCCGCCGCCAGCGATCCAAGTCTTTTCGCGACCGATCTGGCAGAATATTTGGTGAAGAAGGGAACACCGTTCCGCGAGGCGCACGAGATTGTCGGAAAACTGGTCGCGCACGCGATGCAAAAGAAAGTTGCGCTCGACAAGATTTCCGTTTCGGAAATGAAAACATTCTCGCCACTGTTCGATACGGATATTGCAAAAGTGTTCGACGTTCGCCGTTCGCTTGCGGAAAGAACGGCGATTGGCGCGCCTTCGCCGGAAAATATCGCAGGGCAGATCGCGCGCTGGCGCGCGCAGCTGTAGCCGCTTCCCTCTGGAAGGCGCGGCGCTGACAGGTTTAGCACCTACGCAGGGCGTCGTCCACAGGGCGACGGCTACAGCGCGACCGCCGGGGCGCTCGCAATCGGATGGGCTGTCGATCCGTCGATACCCTGTTTGCCGCTGAGGATAGCGGCCGCTACAGTTTCCCGAGTGAAACACAGCGGCTGGGACACCATTTCGAGCGAGCGACATTTTATCAACCCACATGTCGAGGTCGTGACCTGTCAGGTGCGCACACCGTCACGTTCGCAGTCACGGCCGTGGACAATCGTGCATCGGAAGGCGGCCGTCATTATCGCGCCGATGACGCGTGATAGGAGAATCGTTCTCATTCGCCAGGAGCGCATCCCAATCCGCACCGCCATCTGGGAAATGCCCTCGGGCCAGATCGACAACGTGGCCGGGGGCGGCGACCCCGGCCATCGCGCGCCGGAAATGATCGAGAAGGTAGCATTGCGCGAGCTCCGCGAAGAGAGCGGCTATCAGCTGGCCAAAGACGGTGAGCTCATTGCCCTCGGGCATTACTTTTCATCGCCCGGGTTCACCGACGAACGCGGCTATTTTTTCCTGGCGCGTCCGGTTGAGACAATCGCAAATTACGTGCGCGATGAAACCGAATCGATCCTGGATTGCCGCGAATTTAGCATTCCGGAAATTCGCCGCATGATTGCTGAGAACGAAATTCGCGACGCCAACACATTGAGCATGTGGGCGCGGCTCTCCGCGCGCGGTTTCCTTTTTGTTCAGCAGCGCTGAGCGA
>QHOW01000187.1 GCA_003219435.1 Verrucomicrobiota bacterium
ATTGCTCGTGATCGACGAATGCCTTACCCCCGACTCATCCCGGTTCTGGCCGAAAGATCAATACGTTGTCGGCCAAAGTCCGCCCAGCTTCGACAAACAATTCGTGCGCGATTATCTGGAGACTCTTGATTGGAACAAAACGCCGCCGGCGCCATCGCTGCCGCAAGATGTGATTGCGAAGACTTCCGCCAAATATGTGGAAGCATTCGAGCAGTTGACCGGCGAGAAACTTTTGTAGCGGCGCTCTATGAGCGCCGCATTATTCGTCCGACGGTCGTGGACCGCCGCTACAGTAATTCACTCACCAGCGATTTCTCTTCTTTCAGCTCGGCGATCGACTTGTCGATCTTATCCCGGCTGAATTCATTGATCGGCAAATCTTGCACGATTTTCCATTCATCACCCTGAACGCGGACCGGGAACGATGAAACCAATCCTTCCTCGACATCATAACTCCCGTCGGAACAAACCGCCACGCTATGCCAATCTTCCCCCGGTGTGTCATTCGTGAGAAAGCGCACGGTATCGATGATCGCATTGGCCGCTGAGCCTGCCGACGAAAGCCCGCGCGCCTTGATCACGGCCGCGCCACGCTGCTGCACGCTCGAAATAAATTCTTCCTTCAGCCACTTCTCATCCTCAATCACTTCGTTCGCGGGGCGATTATCGATCTTCGCGTTGTAAAAATCAGGATACTGCGTGGAAGAGTGATTACCCCAGATCGTCATATTGGTGAGGCGAGTGATTTCGACGCCCGCCTTGTGCGCAAGCTGGGCGCGCGCCCGGTTTTCATCCAGCCGGGTCATGGCGAACCAGCGATCGTGCGGAATTTCTTTTGCGTTATTCATCGCAATCAGACAATTCGTATTGCACGGGTTGCCGATCACAAGCACGCGCACGTCAGCAGCTGCGTTCCTTTCGATCGCCTGACCTTGCCCGATAAAAATCTTGCCGTTGATCCCGAGCAAATCTCCCCGTTCCATACTGGCCTTGCGCGGGATGCTGCCGACCAGCAGCGCCCAATTGATGTCGCGAAATCCCTCGTCGAGATCAGCGGTCGGCACGACCGATTCGAGCAATGGGAAAGCGCAATCGTGCAATTCCATTACCACGCCATTAAGTGCGTCGAGCGCATTCGGAATCTCGATCAAATGCAGGGCGAGCGGTTGGTCCGGTCCGAACATTTCTCCGGAGGCGATGCGAAAAACAAGCGAGTAACCAATCTGCCCGGCTGCGCCGGTAACAGCGACTTTAAGCGGAGACTTCATAATTCAATTAGCCACGGACGTCGTGCTGAGCAACGATGGATAATGACGAATGAGGAATGCCCAATGACGAAGGAATGACTAAGCACCCGCCTTCGCTCAGCTTCGGCGCGGCAGGCGAATGCCAAGTAGCCATTTTTCGTCATTTGCTCATTCGGATTTCCTTCGTCATTCGCTCATTCGAGCTTCGTCATTTGCGCCCGCTTTTCTTCAGCAGTTCGCCGATTAGGCGCATCCGCGCCCTTTCCTTTGGGCCCGATCGCAGTTGCGCCACGCTCCTTTGCAGTCGCCGCGTCCAATTCAAACTTCCCGTCGTGCCGGGGACGTTGAAGCGGTAGTTCCGCGCCAGCAGATCGGTGATCATGATGATGGCAATCCAGGCGTTGCTTTTGAGAAGCGCTTCCATGAGGGCCGGATAGAAATCTTTTTCAAAATCGACTTTATCGAGGTTTGGATCGAGGCCGGCGAATAAAGCAATTTTCGCCAAATCGAATCTCGATTGCTCCGACGTGGTTGTGGGCCGCTCGAAAGCCTCCTCCCATAAAGCGCGAATCGGTTTGTGATCGTGCGTCGCATAGGTTGCCACCGAGAGCCGTTCATATTTGCCTCCCGGCGTGACTTGTCCATCACGCACTTCCCACTGCGGAATTTTGAACCCGGCAATGCCAAGTAACCTCAGGTTTGGCCGCACGTAATTGGGCACGGCGCCGAGGTCTTCGCCGATCACACGCGTGGCGCTGGCTTCTTCGAGAGCGACGCGCAGATATTCTTCGCCATCGCGCTTATTCGCCTCGCAGTTCTCGGCGGTGTCGTCGTCGCGCGGAACGAAATGGGGAGCGCGGCCGCCGGTTTGCGCAAGCATCTGGGGCCAATCGAGCGGGAGAAACTGTTTGTTCTTCCGTGGCCGCCACGGGAAAGCGTAAATGCGATAAAATCCCAGCACGTGATCGATGCGAAAGAGATGAAAAATGCATCGGACTGCGCGCACGCGCACGCGCCACCACTCAAAATTGTTCGAGCCCATCCTGTCCCAGTGATAAAGCGGAATGCCCCAGTTTTGTCCCCATTTTTGCGTGAACTCATCGTCCTTGAAGTACGGCTCGGGAGGCGCGCCGCCAGACCAATCGAGCACGAATTCATCCGGCCGCGCGAAAACGTCGGCGCTGTGATAGCTGACGCCAAAGGGAATATCGCCCATCAAAGCAACGCCGCGTTCTTCGGCGTATGATTTGATCTCGCGCCACTGCTGATGCGCAATCCACTGCACATAACAGAAGAAATGTTGGCGATCTGTGATGGCTGCTTGTTGGTCCGGTGGCAGATCACGCAGCCAGTTTCGGGCTCTTGCCATTGATTGATGTTGCGCCGGCCAGCGATTCCACGCAGGGCTGTCGTCATTTTCCTCCATCAGGACCCTGAAAAATGCATAATCGTGCAGCCATTCGGCCTCTTCCTCGCAGAATTTCCGAAAATCTGACTGTCGAAGTTCATTGGCGCGAGCAGAGAAATTCCCGAACGCTATCTCAAGTAGACGTCGTTTCAGTTTTTTGACCTGGCGATGCTTGACTCCGTTGCTGCGGAGAGCGGGTAGATCCACATCGGCAAGCGCAACTTCAAAGTCTTCAGCCGTTAAGTCCTCCGGCGAGTTTGGCTCCAGCTGCACCGTAGTCGGCTCAATCGCCATAGCGCTAATCGCGTTGTAAGGGCTGTTGTCGGCTCCGATCTCGTTGATCGGCAGGAGTTGGACGAGCTTGAATCCAATTTCGGCGGCCCAGTCAATAAACTCGCGCAGCGCACCGATATCGCCGATTCCAAGATCGTCCTCGCCCCGCAGCGCAAACAACGGCACAAGGATTCCCGCGATCTTTTTCTCCGGCGATAAATTCATGATGACGAATGACCCGCCTTCGCGCAGCTTCGGCACGGCAGGCAAATGACGAAACAATGACGAATTCCGAGTGACGAAAGAAACAGCGGTGCACTTTCGGTCATTTGAACATTCGGACTTCCTTCGACATTCGTCATTCGTGCTTCGTCATTTTCTCTGCACCTGCCAGTCTTCTATGAGTGCGCTTGGAATTTCTTTCAGGAAACGTGATGGCCGTTGGAAAACATCCCCGTAACCTCCGCTTAACCGCATGTGCGGAAAGGTAAGATAGAGTTCGTCGCGCGCGCGCGTGATGGCGACATAAAACAGACGCCGCTCTTCTTCGAGCGCATCCCGCGTGTCGAGCGATCGGCTGCTTGGAAACATGCCGTCCGTTAACCAGATCACCAACACAGTATGAAACTCGAGCCCCTTGGCCTGGTGCACCGTGGAAAGGTTTACCGCCTCCTTATCGCTCGTCTGGTAAAGAAATTCATGCACATCCTTAAATTGGCGGGCGAACACCGCGAGCTGATCCAGGTCCTCGCGTCGCAATTCGTAGTTGGGGAAATTCACCTTCGCGTAATCATCGTAAATGGCTTCTACCACAGACCTGATCATCTCCGATGGCGGATTGGGTTGCCCGCCGGGCGCAATTTCGTCCAGCGTATGGGTAAGTTGCGTCCACGATTTCTTCGATTTGGCCGGCACGTTCACCGCCAGCAATCGCTCGCCGAAATTGTAGCCGGGGTCGCTGACCACGGCCGGGGCTGACGTATTCTCAGAACCGGGATCACCGATCCCGGCTACAACCAGACTACCTTCCCAGGCGCGCCAAAGATTTTCCGCAGTGCGATTCCCGATGCCGGAAAGCAATTTCACCATTCGCCTGAAGGCAACTTCATCACGTGGATTCGCCACGAATCGGATGAATGAGGTTACATCCTTGATGTGCGCTTGCTCGAAAAACCGGATGCCGCTGGTGATTTGATAGGGAATTCCGCGGCGCGAAAGCTCCAGTTGCAATTCAATCGCGTGATAATGCGCGCGATATAGCACGGCTATGTCGCTTAGCTCGACGTCTTCATCGCGTAGTTCGAGGATTCGTTGCGCAACGAATTGCGCTTGCTCGGCGCCATCATTGAGCGCCACCAGCGCCGGCTTTACGGCGTTGGATTGGCGCGTAGCGCTCAAGTGTTTGCGGAATTGCTGAACGTTGGCAGCGATCGCCGCATTGGCTACTTCCAGAATCTCCGGGACGCTGCGGTAATTCATCTCGATCTTGAACACCTGCGCGTCCGGATAGCGCTTCGGAAATTCGAGAATGTTTTGGAAATTCGCGCCACGCCACGAGTAGATCGATTGCGCATCATCACCCACCACCATCACGTTTCGGTGATCGCGACCGAGCAGATCGACGAGGTCAGCCTGGATTTTGTTCGTATCCTGGTATTCATCGACCAGGATGAATTGAAACTGTCGCCGGTAAAATTCCGCGATGCGTTCGTGCTGCTGCAACATCGATAACGTCTTTTCGAGCAGGTCGTCAAAATCCAGAGAGTTGGTCGCCTTCTTCTTTTTCTCGTAGCGGCCATGCACGTCTCGGATCTTGTCGAGCAGCGGGAGGAAATAAGGAAACTTTTCCGCGAGCAATTCTTCCAATGGCTTCTCTGTATTGACGACGAAACTGAAAATCTCGGCGAGCACGTCGCCTTTCGGGAACCGGATTTCTTTCGGATCAATTCCCGCGCTGGCGACGACCGTGTTGATCAAATCCTTTTGATCTTCGCGATCCATGATGGTGAACCCGCTCGAATAACCGAGCGCGCTCCCGTGACGGCGCAGTATCCGATTCCCGACCGAGTGGAATGTCCCGCCCCAAAGTCCGCTGGCATCCACCGGCAACAAATTCGCAACGCGATCGAGCATTTGTCGCGCGGCTTTATTTGTGAACGTCAGCAGCAAAATATTTCGCGGATCGATTCCGTTCTCCAGTAAATAGGCCACCCGATACGTGAGCGTGCGCGTCTTGCCCGAGCCCGCGCCGGCGATGACAAGGAGCGGACCGGGCGGCGCGGTCACCGCCGCGAGCTGCTGCTGATTTAGCTCTGCCGCGTAATCGATATGGATCGATGTCGATCCTGGCGCGCGTTGCAGGGTGTATTGACGGGACATAATACCTGTCCGGTTCGCCAATCGGGATTCGTCCAGTGGCGAACTTGGACCGGTTACGCTGCTGTGGCGACGTTGTCGCTTCAACCGCAATTTTCCAGGAAATAGGTAAGGGCGGTTCACATGAACCGCCTGGGGGCGATTGAGGTCAATCGCCCCTACCTGGACCATGGCGATGCCGTCGAAGTATTTTTGTAGAAAACGCAATTAAATGCTTGCAATGGTCGCGGCAGATTTGCTAGAACTCGGGAACCGTGAAAAAAAGCGCGACAGCTCGCGCGGTCTTCGCGCTATGTCGGGCCGTAGTGGTGGGGAACACTTGTGTCAGTAAAGAGGGGTTGGCCGCAATTCTCGAACGCGACAAACGGTATCGTGTTTGCGGTGGCGCGCATGGTTTCTATGACGCGGGAGAACTGATCCGCAAACATCAGCCGGACGTTCTGCTAATCGAGCCATTCCTGCAAGATCGTGACGGCATTCGCTGGATCAAAGATCTCGCCACCGAGTTTCCGCGAATTCGTATCCTGATCGTGTCCCGGCAATCGGGAACGGATTTATGCGGAGCGCGCCCTACAAGCCGGCGCGGCCGGTTACTGGATGAAAAACGGGTCAGCCAACGAACTATTGCGCGCGGTTGAAACTGTCGCCGCGGGTGGAATCTATGTTAGTCCGGCAATCAATGCGCTGGCCGTCCAGAAGTTTGCCCGTAATCGGGGGCACCTTCCCTTGGGCCTAGACCTCTTGGGCGATCGCGAATTGGCAGTATTTTCCCTGATTGCCGCGGAACAAGGCGTCGGCCACATCGCGAAAGAGCTTGGTATCAGTCGCAAAACCGTGGAGAGCCATTCCGAGCACATCAAATTGAAGCTCGGCTATGCCAACGCCGAAGAACTCAAGCGCGGCGCGCGCGAGTTGATAAGCTTAAGCCTCACCGCAGAGTCCCTGATAGCTATCGGGGACTTCGAGGTGCAAAAATCTGAGCGCAGAACCTGATGCTGTAGCGTCAGCCGTGTCGGCTGCATTTCATAGGAGACCTCGCGGCGAGAATCCGAGCGCTGAAGCCCTCTAAACACGGCGTTCGGTAGGGCGCGACCGCCGGGCGCGCCGAATGGGCCTGTCGCAAGTCCCCGATGTGCCAATAGAGGATTCACCTAGTCAAAAAATAGGTGCTTTTCCCCGATAGGCGGCAGACAAGCGCGCGCTTACTGTTCGCGATCTGACAACGAACCCCCCAACTGAGTTCTTCCGATCTTCGAAAGATTTTCGAGAACTTCCCTCCGCAAATCCCGGAGAACATTAGTGAACCCCAGAACCAGCCCCCGAAAATTATGAAAAGCCGCATGTACAAACCAATTCAATTCAGGAACCAAACGATAGTCCCTTTTGTAACATAGACAGGCACGTTCCCATGAAAAATCCAGGCGTTTCCCTCGGGTCAGGCAGTTCCGCCGGTCGAAGAATGCAGAGCTTAACACCGTTGCGAGTCTCACTTGGTCTTCTTTGGCTACTAAGCTGTGTTCTCGGCGGCGATCTCACGACCAAGGCCGAAGTGGTTGGCGAACACTATGTCTTCAGCACCTTCGCTGGAGCCGCCGCTGCTGAAAGTGCCAACTCATTGGTTTCTGCGGTTTCGTTCAGCTCGCCGACCGGTCTGGCGGTGGATAACTCGGGTAATGTCTACGTGGCAGATACCGATAATCATGCCATCCGTAAGATCGCACCGACCGGCGTCGTCACCCTCCTGGCTGGTGTGGAAGGTAAGCCGGGAAGTGCCGATGGTCTCCGGAGCGCCGCGCGTTTCTATTATCCCAGCGGAGTGGCGGTGGACAATTCTGGCAACGTTTATGTCGCCGACACGGCCAATCATACCATTCGCAGGATCACAGCCGATGGCGTCGTGACCACGCTGGCTGGGTTGGCCGGCTGTATTGGAAACACCGATGGCGCGGGTAATGTGGCACGGTTTTATTATCCCTATGGCGTCGCCACGGACAGGGCAGGCAATGTCTATGTGGCCGATACCTTTAATAGTATCATCCGTCTTATCACTCCCGCTGACATGGTGAAGACTTTCGCCGGATTAGCCGGGACGCCCGGCAGTGTCGATGGGCGAGGCGGCGCGGCGCGATTCAATTATCCCAGCGGAGTGGCGACGGACAGCACGAACCATATCGATGTAGCTGATGCTGGTAACCATTCGATCCGCCAGATTACGCTTGATGGTAAGGTGACCACGCTCGCTGGTTCACCGGGACGACCTGGGAGCGCCGATGGTATTCGCGGCGCCGCTCAGTTTAGTTATCCGAACGGCGTCGCGGCGGATGCCGCCGGGAATATCTTTATCGCTGATACTGCTAATCAGACCGTTCGCAAGATTACTCTCGATGGCGTCGTCACTACCCTGGCTGGTCGGCCGGGGGTGATCGGCAGTCTCGATGGTGCCGGGAGCGCGGCGCGGTTCAATCATCCGGTTGGGTTGGCGGTGGACGGTGCGAGTAACGTCTATGTGGCCGACACCTACAATCATTCGATCCGGCTCGGCCAGCCCACCGCTTATCATGGCTACGCTCGCGACCTCCTCGACGGCGCAACAATCGGACACTCTCGAAGCGACTCCGACCCCAACGGCAACACCCACGCCGATCGAGGAGATATTCGGGGTCGCTGACGATGGCACTCCTCTGCACTGGGACGTTTATACGCCCGCAGGCGCCGGTCCCTGGCCTGCTGTTCTGGTCATCCACGGTGGCGGCTTTACGAGAGATGCAGGCGGCCTGAATATGGACTACGCGATCCAAGACCTCCGGGACGCCGGCTATCTCGCGCTCTCCATTGAATACCGCCTCGCGCCACCCGGATCGATCGCCGGTCAAACCTCCGATGGGCGGTATCCCGATCAGACTAACGACTGTAAAGTTGCGGTGCGCGCAGCGCGGGCCGATCCACGCTGCAACGGCAAGGTTGGCGCGGTGGGCGCCTCGGCGGGTGCCACCCACGCTGCTTACCTGGCGTCCGATGGCACTACGGGCGACGACAAAGTTGACGTCGCGGTCTGCCTCTCCGGCGCCTATGACTTTTCCGACCCGCTAAGCCTGCGCCAATCGGACGCCTTCAAAAACAACGCCGAGAACT
>QHOW01000188.1 GCA_003219435.1 Verrucomicrobiota bacterium
CGGCAGTAGAAAGAAAACCGAGAATTGGATGGCCTGTGTTTGGGTGCGCGAAAACGCCGAGATTAGCAAACCAAGCCCAAGCGAGCAGAGAAGGAAGAGCAGGCAGATCAGGGCAAGCGCGTGGAGCTGATAAAACGCTACCCTAAAATGCCACCCGCTAAGCACCATAATTACGACCACCAAACAAATGGAGACCACCAGATAGGGCAGGATTTTGCCAATGACGATTTCACCTCGCTGCAGCGAAGTCACGAGCAATTGATAGAGCGTGCCCGATTCGCGTTCGCGAGCAATCGTGCACGCCATAAGGGTCACGGTGAGCAATTGCAAAATCAACCCGATTACACCTGGCACGACGTAATCGATGAAGCGCGACTTCGGATTATACAGGTTCTTCGAGTCCGCAGTCCACGCCGTCATAAGCGAAACGAATTGTTTACGGATATCGACGGGCAATTTCTTGCCTAACTCGATCACATCTTCCGGGAGCGACTCCACAATCAGGTCGCGCTCTTTGGCTTGGAAGGTACCCAGATTCTGTTGCACAGCGCCTTCGACTGCACTGGCGGTGTTAGTGTCGCTGTCATCGAGATAGAGAGGTAGCGGCTTCGGATCGCCCTTGTTCAGGCTATCGGTCCAACCAATCGGGATAACCAGAGTCGCCTTCACTCTATTTCCAATCAGGTCCGACTCACCCTGAAAATCAGACGCTGGCATTCTCCAGTGAAACGTTTTGTCCTTGGAAATGATCTCGATGAAACGAGCGGTGCGCGGCGTCTGATCGCGATCGATTAGCAAGGCCGGAACGTCGGTGAGCTGAGTATTCTCGAACGCATGCCCGAAAATTAGTGTAAAGAACGGCGGGAGAATGATCAGTAAAAGCAAGACGCGCCGGTCGCGGTAGATATGCAGGAATTCTTTGTAAGCGACGCTCGTAATCGCGCCCAGTGATGGCCATTTCATAATGCCGACCTTTTCAAAACGCCGTCGTAGCCCTGAGAATATGCGGTGAAAACGTCCTCCATGTCGGGTTCCATCCAGCGTTCGCCTAACAAACGAATATCTGGAAAAGGCCAGTTCTCGCGCCACCTGGCCATCAATTTCTCCGGTTCCTGTGCGTACAGGCGCAGGCTGCCGCTGCGCAAGGAAACGCCCAACAGCTCGGGCAGATCTCGCAAACGCACCAGCGCAGGCATAAGGGGTTCAACGTCGATCTCAAGTAATCGAACGCGAAAGCTCGATTTCAAAGCGCGCGGCGAAGCTTTTGCAAGTAGCCGGCCACTTTCGATGAAGCCCACCTCCGTGCAGCGCTCCGCCTCGTCCATGTAATGCGTCGTGACAAAGATCGTTTTTCCCTCGTTACTGAGATCGTAGAGCAGATTCCAGATTTGTTGCCGGTGAACAGGATCAAGACCTGCTGTCGGTTCATCAAAAAAAAGGAGCGGTGGATCGTGCACAAGCGCACAACCGATCGCCAGTAATTGACGCATACCGCCGGATAGACTTCCCGCAGCCGTATTAACCTTTTCTTCCAGGTCGCTCAGCCGAAGCAAGCGCTCGATCCGGCGCTGCAGTTCCGCCCCCGGAACACCATAGGCGCCGCCGAAAAAACGGAGGTTTTCCAGCACGGTGAGATCGCGGTAAAGGCTAAAGCGTTGCGGAACGTAACCGAACTTCGTTCGCACGAGCTGGCGATCTTTCCAAGCGTCTGCGCCTCCAATTGCTGCTTTGCCGGAGGTGGGATGTGTCAGGCCACACAACATCCGCATCGTAGTTGTCTTGCCAGCGCCGTTGGGACCCAGAAAACCAAAGATGGATCCCGGCGCGATTGTAAGGGAAAGGTTTTGCACGGCATGGACATCGCCAAAACTCTTGCTCACGCCATCGAGTACGATTACCGGTTCGTTCATCTCGAATCCTTATTGCCGATGATCCCCCAAATTTGCAAACATCTGTCACAGATCGCCATCGAGCTTCTCTCATGAAATTTGAAATCATGGAACCATCTCGACGCCTCATTACGACCGCATTTATCCTATCTTCACTCCTTCTTGGAAGAGCAACGATCGCACGCGCTGATGCCGTTTCCGAATTAGCCTCCTTTTCCGTCTTCGACAAGGTGGACCTCGCGCAGCTGGCCAGGAGCGACGTCAAAACGGCTCACGGGCCACCGATGAGTAACCCTCGTTTTCTCGCTGTCCAAAGCTGCTATGTGGCGCCCGGTGCGCCGGCCCAGCTAATCGCCGCGTTGCGCCGCTGGGATCCCACCAAACATCGCGAACTAAAGGTTTTTCTGCACTCCGACCTGCCATCCAGCCCAACTGCCGCGAATTTTGAAAAATTGAAAAATGCTCCGGATAACGGACCTGTTCGCGCTTTCGTAGCTGACACTCAAAAGCTCAGTACTGACCTGCAAATCAGTCAGGCCGAGGCAAAGAAGTTTTCCGCTGGAGGCGCGGGTGGAGGGGGCGCCATGCCGGCATCGGTCGTTACGTTTTGGACGGATGTGTTGCTCTCGCGCACGAAAAGTTTTGTATCCGGGGGAACGTCAGCGCAGCCACCCTACGATCATTCGGGCAAAGCCATTCGAGCCAGCGATGAATTAAACGGTTTGCTGCGCGAACAAGGAAAAATCCAGCGCCAATTTTCCGGTTTACTTGGAGCTACCGGCATTGGTCGCGGCGCGGGATCGCTGACGCCGGAACTTTACTGGGAGTTGCTCGATGTCGATGACCGCGGCGTGGTAACCCTTGGAGCGGATTACAACCGCGCAGGCGGAGGCGGGACTTATCAATCTGCTGACGTGCTTTACTACGCGAGCGGCGGCTATTATGTCGCGGTCACGTTGTACCAGATGTGGCCCGTTACGGTAGAAGGAAAACCTTCCACCCTTGTTTGGCGCGGGGACATGATCTCCGCACCGTCCCTGGCGGATTTGCACGGCGTGGAACGTCTCGGATCCGAATCAGTCATGATGAAACAGATCTCCAAAGGCGTTACACTGTTTCGCCGTGACACAAGTGGAAGCCGTTAAGCGAGTGAAAAGTTTGCCGCGTCATCGGTTTTGTTTGCGGCATCGATCTTCGCCGAGGAAGGCAACCCCGAAGGTCTCCGGGACTGGTTCCTTTCGGGCGAGTATGTAGCGGAGGAAACGTACGTCGGCAGCGGCGATGTTGAACGCAGCGCTAGCAAAAGCGTTCGGGATTTTGATGAACACGACTCGATCCTGCATCTTGTATTTACTCCGCGAATCAAACCCGGCGTGTTGCGGCTTGGCGCCGAATGGGAACGCTTTTCATTTGGTATTCCAGACGGCGCAGCGCTGCCGAATACGTTGCAATCGGTCAACTTGGTTATCGGATTGGACACACAACTTTCGGATTCCATCCTGGTCCGAGTCGAAGCCCAGCCCGGTGTGTATAATACGGGGTTTGATGATTTGTCGGACGATTTCAACGCTCCGTTCGTTGCTGGCGGCACGTACATCTTCAGCCCGAATCTACAGCTCGTTCTCGGCGTGAGCGTCGATATTGAGCGCAAGTATCCGGTTCTTCCCGCTGCCGGCGTTCGCTGGAAAATGGCACGCCAGTGGGTGCTCAATGCTGTGCTACCGACTCCCCGTCTGGAGTTCGAGATGAACAGTGACGTAACGCTTTATGCGGGGGGGAATCTGAAGCAAGACAATTACCGCGTAGACGATCACTTCGGCGACAACGCGGGTGACACGCGACTCAATCACGCCGTGATCACTTATAGCGAAGTGCGAACCGGCGCGGGAATCGATTGGAAAATCTCTCCTGTCGTGACGTTGACCGGCGAGGTCGGATACCAGCCCTACAGGGAGTTCGATTTTTATCGTGCCAACATCCGTTACCACCAGGATAATGGCGCTCCTTACGGAATGATATCGCTCCAAGGCGCGTTTTAGGGTTGAGCGCCAATTCTTGTCGGGCGTTTGACTCGTTCGCTCCCGCTCACTCGGCCTCCGGCCTGCCCGTCTATGTCGCTCGGCGCCCGCCGGCTCCATTCTGCGGAGCGTCCGGGAGAGCGTGATGATAGAGACGCCCTACAATTCAGCGCAACGTCTTGTCGAGCGCGCCAATTTTGCGGGTCTGTGGCCAGCGGACGGCAACCCCAAGCACGACCAGGATTGTTCCGATGCCTCCCGCGACGACGGAAATGACCGGACCAAATAGTGCGGCAGTCAATCCTGACTCGAGCGCTCCGAATTCATTTGATGTACCAATGAAAATATTGTTAACCGCGGAAACGCGGCCGCGCATTTCATCCGGTGTCACCAGTTGCACGATCGAGCCACGGATGATCACACTCACACTGTCGAACGCGCCGACAAGAAACAACAAGACGAGCGATAACCAAAATACTTTGGATAAGCCGAAAAGGATCGTTGCAACTCCAAAGCCGCTGACGCACCACACCAAAGTTCTGCCCGCCTGTTTCATTGGCGGCAGGTGGGCAACGATTAGCGCCATCGCGAAAGCGCCAACCGCTGGTGCGGCTCGCATCCAACCGAGACCGACAGGTCCGCAGTGCAGGATTTGATCGGCGAAAATCGGCATCAACGCTGTCGCACCACCAAGCAGGACTGCGAATAGATCCAGTGTGATCGTTGCCAGGATCACTTTTTTGCGGAACACAAATCGGAGCCCAGCGATGAGACTTCTCCAAGTGCTTGCCTCAGTCTGATCTCGCACCTGCGTGCTGCGGCGGATCGGCAGAACGAGGAAGAAAAAAGAAAACGCGCAGAGCGCATCCAGCAGATAGACAAACGGAAAGCCGACGTACGCCACGAGCAATCCGCTGATGGCCGGCCCGACTACTGATCCGATTTGAAAAACGCTGTTGTTCCACGTGACCGCGTTCGCGAATGCGTCGCGTGACACCAGTGTCGGGAAAAACGAGCTGCGCGCCGCCCAATTGAACGTCCGCGCAACGCCTCCGATAAATAGAAGCAGATAAATTAGCGGAATAGATGCGTCATCGAAATGGAATGCTGGATGATGACGCTCGAAAATCGTCGCGATCGCAGCCAGCGCGCGATTGCCGTCGCGCAATACCGCGATCGGAGGAATGGAAAGATGTTTCCATGAGACGAGCGCCAGCGCTAAAGACGCAAGCGCGCTAAATATCTGTGAAACAAGAATAATGCGTTTTCGACTGAATCGATCCGCCAAATGGCCCGCCGGCAACGACAATGCAACCACCGGCACGGCGATGACCAGCCCAACCAGACCAAGCGCGGTCGCAGAATGGGTGCGCGCATAGAGCTCCCACTCCACCGCCACGGCGAGCATGAGACGACCGGTGATCGAGAGTAAATTCCCGGCCGTGAACAAACTGAATCCGCCGAAACGGAAAGCTGCATACGGATCATGAGCCCGGCGCTCTAACTCGATTGGTTGGGGAACCGCCGGACGCTGACCGTCAGGCGATTCATAAGAGCTCGGATCGATTGAATGCGGCATGCTCGAGCGCGTTCAAACACGCGCACGAGATTGTAGATTGAGCAGCCAGCGTAGCAACCTTGGTAGGGACGCCGCGCTGCGGCGTCTGCGGACAGCGCAGCGCGCTGTCCCTACCTTTTCTGCTTTGGCGTCCGCAAGATGCAGGCTTGCTTTTTGCGTGACTTTTTGATTGGATCGGGGTGTGCCTGCTGATGATCAGGCCTCAGGGAATCGGATTGCTCCAAGCACGCAAGACGGGGGCGTCGCGTTTACAACTACTCACTGGAGTGTGGTATTGGCGGCGCAAGGTCCGAGCCCGGCAGCACAAGCGGCGCTGGAAAAACTTTGCCGCACTTATTGGCGACCCATTTACGGGTTCGTGAGGCGACAGGGGGCTGGCCCCGAGGAAGCCGAAGATCTTACTCAGGGATTTTTTGCGCTGCTCCTGGAACGTCGGGATCTGGATGCTGTGCGCAAAGAGAAGGGACGCTTGCGTTCTTATCTGCTCACATCGCTCAAACATTTTCTAACGAACGAGCGAAGCCGCGCCACGGCCATTAAGCGAGGGCAGGGCCAGCAATTGATTCCATTGGACGAGTTGCGCGAGCGTGAGCACGCCGGTTTTGAGCCGGCGGATACATCGACTGCCGATCAAATTTACGAGCGTCGCTGGGCGTTGGCCCTACTGGAGCAAGTCCTGAGGCGCCTTGGTGAAGAGTATCGTTCTGCTGGCAATGTGGTCCTTTTTGAACGGTTGGAAGCGTTGCTCATGGGTGAACCGGACCGCCCGTCGCAGGGGCAAATTGCCGATGAACTGGATATGACGGAGAACGCGGTGAAGCAAGCGTTCCGCCGGTTGCGTCAGCGTTACCAGCAACTCTTGCGCGAGGAAATCGCTCACACCGTGATGGTGCCGGGAGATATTGAGGACGAGCTACGCCATTTGATTGCGGTGTTGCGCGCGTAACCTTCGCGAAGATTTTCTGCAGTACTTGTTGGGACGAGGTATTGTCCGACGGGTGACATGACGGCTGGCACCAAACTCTGTGCAAAGTGCGGCGCGAAAATTTCCTCCGACGTGCCGCGGGGCGTTTGCCCGGCTTGTCTGCTTGAGACTGGCCTTGGTTTGCTCGCGAATGAAATCGACGAGGCGCGGAATGCAAGTACGGCGCCACGCTTAGCAGGGCCAGGCGCGCCGAAAATGAAGTCACGCACCGAACGGATGCTGGGCGACTTTGGCGATTACGAGTTGCTGGAGGAAATCGGTCGGGGCGGTCAGGGTGTAGTTTACCGCGCGCGCCAGAAAAGCCTTAACCGCACAGTAGCACTGAAGGTGATCGGCTTGGGCCACTGGGCTACAGAAGCACATCTGAAGCGTTTCCGTCGCGAAGCGGAATCCGCTGCGAGCCTGGAGCATCCATGCATTGTTCCAATCCACGAAGTCGGCGAGCGCGATGGGTCCTGCTATTTCAGCATGAAATTCATCGAAGGCGGGCAGCTTGATGAAGTGGTTAGGCGCGAACCAATGCCGGTACGGCGGGCTGTGGAATTAATCGTCAAAGTGGCGCGCTCGGTTCATTACGCTCACGAACACCACATCCTGCATCGAGACATCAAGCCCGGAAATATTCTGCTCGATCGACAAGGCGAACCACATCTTACCGATTTTGGTTTGGCCCGGTTGGTCGAGACGGAGAGCACCGTCACGCGCACGATGGAAGTTTTGGGGACGCCCAGTTACAT
>QHOW01000189.1:0-4334 GCA_003219435.1 Verrucomicrobiota bacterium
TTAAGGCGCGGGAGGCGTTCTGTGGGTTTGGGCGGTTTCGATTTCTCGCCAGAAGCAAATAGTCCCTTGAGGACACTGCAACGCCCAGGATTGGCCAGATTCGCTATCCAACTTCAAAACTTGATCGCGCGTGACGACGATCTGGTACTTGGGCGGATGCGAAGGCGAAGGTGAACATCCCGCCGCAATGAGTGGCATTACGAGGAGTAGGGCTCCACGTAATGGCGACGTCTTCATAATCGTTGCGCGAGGGGCCAATGTAATCTGATCAGATGCGCGTCTCCTCCGGCCAACGTATATCATCACGGGCTGAGCATTTCAGCAAGCTCCAAGGACGTAACTTTTCGAGCAACTGAGGCGTACGAAACGAATTCAATCTTTGTAAAGTGATTGGGCGAGGCGCAATTCCAATGGAAGAGACTTGCAGTTTCCCGGCGCCGAAACGCCTGTTAAACTGCCGAGCGATGGATGTGTGCCGGATAGTTTTGCTGAATTTCGTCTTCGTGTTTCCCTGCATTTCGGCTTTAGCACAGGCGGTGGTGGAGGGACGCGTCGAACTACCGAAGTCGCATTCGGCGCCGGTGGTGGCCAAGCGATATGAGATTGTTACGCGCGGCGGTGTTCTCTCGACCGAACCGCCAGTGGCAGTAGTTTATCTGGATGGTCTTTTCCCAAAACCGGCTTCGCCTCCGACAAAAGAAATGGCGCAAAAGGATCTTACCTTCGCTACATCGCTTCTGCCCGTGCAAGTCGGGACAAAAGTGGAATTCCCCAACCTTGATGACACCTATCACAGTATTTTCTCGTACTCGCCTGCGAAGCGTTTCGATCTCGGCCGTTATCGCCCAGAGGAGCGGCCGATTCCATCAGAGGTCTTTGATAAGCCGGGACTGGTGACGCTTCGCTGCGATATTCACGAACACATGCGGGCGCTCATTCTTGTTCTAAATACGCCTTATTTTGTGGTGACGAATTCCGACGGAGGATATCGGTTGAGTGGACTTCCTTCCGGCCATTACACGCTGAAGGCATGGATTGATAGCAAGACTACGCGCGAACGCCCCGTGCAATTAAAGAGCGGCGAAACGCTGCACGTTAATTTCCCATGATCTCCGAGAGCCAGCCAAACAAACGCGGTGTGGCACGTTTCCGGACAAAATTGCTAGCCGCGATGATGCTCGTTGTTTCTGCGATGACGGTTTCGGGACTTTACCTTGCTCAACGCAAGATCATGGCGGACGCAGGACGAGATTTGCAGCAAAATTTTCAAGCGGAACTTTCCTCGCTTGATAAGGTGCAGGAATTGCGCCGCGCAGCGCTGGCGGAACGTTGCAGCGTCCTCGCATCGAGGTCGCGAATCCACGCCGCGCTGGAAGATAACGCTCTCGATCTGCTGTATCCGAGCGCGAAAGACGAATTGCGTGATTTGATGGAAGAAGAGGAGCCCTCGCCGGAGCGAGCGGCGGCTTCGCTTCATGCAAAGTTCTATCGTTTCCTGGATGCGACCGGCGCGGTGCTATCGCCCACGAATCCGCGAGATGTCGGGGAGTTAAACCCAAAGGCGGAAGTGCAGCTAGCCTTGAAGAAATTACCTGAGACGCAACAGATCGGTTACATCTGGGAAAATGCCGATGCCGCGTACGAGATTGTTGATGAAGTGGTGGCAGTGCCGATTTTTTCGACCGAGACAGGCAATGTGATCTCGGCTCTTGTCGTCGGATTTAAACCATTCGAACTAATCGGGAAAGGCGCCGGTGCTGGCACGAAGAGTGGCATTTGGGTTAACGGCCAATTGCACATCCCGTCGCTCTCAAAATCTGCGCAAGCTGCTCTGGGCAGCGAAATCGCAAAAGCGATCACGAATTCTGCGTCTGAGCAAAATAACTTTGCCGTTACAGTAAACGGCGCGCCGCAGCTTTTGTTTTACAAACGACTCAATCCGAGTTCACTTTTCCCGCCAGCGTACGAAATCCGCGTTTATCCACTCGCTGATTCGATGGCTCAATTGCATCGGCTCCGCTGGCAGATTGGCGGCGCGAGCGTGCTGCTTTTACTCGGCGGGCTCATCGCCAGCCAATTCGTCGCGGCTCGCCTCTCGCTGCCGGTTGAAAAGCTCGCCGTGGATTCGGAAAAGGACCGTGCGGAGCGAGAGCGCGCCGAAACCGCGCTCGCCTCGACGAGTGAAAAATTGAAAAGATCGACAAGGTACTCGGCTGATGCCTCCCATCAGTTGAAAAGTCCCGTGACCGTTCTTCGCGTGGGACTCGAAGGATTACTACACCGCGACGGTTTCAAACCTGAAATTTACGAGGAACTCTCCACGCTCCTGCATCACACCCACCGGTTGACCGGAGTGATCGACGACTTGCTTCTCCTCTCGCGCATGGACGCGGGTCACCTTGAAGTCGAGTCCAATCCGGTCAATCTTAGCCAGATCATCGAGGAATGGCTTGATGATCTTGGCGCGCTCCCCGATTCACCCGAGGTGAAGATCGAGAAACAGTTTCCGGCCGATTTATGTATCGCCGGCGAAAAACGATATACCTCGCTCATCGTGCAAAACCTTCTCGAAAACGCGCGAAAGTACAATCGGCCGGGCGGCCTTATCCGGGTTACCGCCGTTTGGAGCAATGGTGAAGTTGTCCTAACAGTCGGCAACACCGGCTATCCGATCGCACGCGACGCGCAGGAACATATTTTCGAGCGCTTTCATCGTGGCGGCACTGGTTCACACATTTCCGGTCACGGGCTCGGCTTGAATCTGGCGCGGAAACTCGCGCGATTGCACGATGGCGACTTGCGATTGGTGCGCTCCGAGGATGATTGGACCGAATTCGAAGCGCGCTTTCTAATCGCGACGCAAACTTCCGACGGCGCGAGCCAAACCACATGAGATTATTGCCAGCGCTGAGCTTTTGTCTGTTCGCCTGCACAGTACGCGCGTTTGATATCGATGATTTTTTAGACCGGCTCGACACCGCGCTTACGATCTCCGCATTTCAAGATAAACTGCGCGCACGATTGAGCGGCACGCTCGATCTTGAGGCATATCATTTCCAACAACCTGCGCCCGGTCTCATCAACAGCAGTATCGACACTCTTTTCAATCCGCGTTTGACTCTTTTTCTGGATACGCAAATCGGCTCGCAGATTTATTTCTTTGCACAATCGCGGCTGGATCGTGGCTTTGACCCAAGCAATCACGGCGCTCAAGTTCGGCTCGACGAATACGCATTGCGCATTACACCGTGGGAGGATGGCCGCTTGACGGTACAGATCGGCAAGTTCGCCACGGTCGTAGGCAATTGGGTCCCCCGGTCTCTTTCTTGGGACAATCCATTCATCAACGCGCCGCTAATTTATGAAAACGTCACGCCAATTCAGGACAAATCCGCCCCATTTTCACCACTCAATTTCATCTACGCGCCCTACTACTACGGAAAGTATGCGTTCAATCCGGTAATTTGGGGACCCAGTTACGCCAGTGGCATTTCTCTATCTGGTCGGCTGGGTCGATTTGATTACGCTATTGAAATGAAGAATGCGTCGCTCTCCTCGCGTCCGGAATCGTGGAACGTTAGCGAAAATGGATTCGAGCATCCGACTTTCAGTACGCGCGCGGGTTTCCGGCCTAACGAGGCGTGGAATTTTGGTTTGTCAGCGAGCGAGGGCCCATATTTTCGGCCTGAGGCCGAATCCACGCTGCCGCCTGGACGCGACATCGGCGATTATCGCGAGTTTGTTCTCGGACAGGATGCCAGCTTTGCCTGGCGTCATTTACAAGTGTGGGTCGAGTTCTATGAAGCACGCTTTGAAGTGCCCCGAGTGGGAGACGCGGACACCTTCGCCTACTACGTCGAAGCGAAATACAAATTTACGCCGCAACTATTCGGCGCGATTCGCTGGAACCAACAACTCTTCGGCAATATCAGTAATGGCTTCGGCCAAAGCGTTCGCTGGAGTGAAGACCTCGGCAGGATCGACATCGCGGCTACCTACCGCTTTACGACGCACACCCAACTGAAGCTGCAATATGGTTTTCAACATGAAACCAGCGGCTTTGGTTACGACAATCACTTGGTCGCAGCCCAATTCACGATACGGTTTTAAGGTCGGTCCTCTTTTCAAAACTCATGCGAGTCCTGGTGGTTGAAGATGACGTTCAATTAGCTCGGCGAATTGCATCGGCACTCACTGAGGCCGGGCACGATGCAGTCGCCGTCCACGATGGTGAAGGAGCTTTGGATAAAGCTACGATGACGCCGTTCGATTTGATCGTACTGGATATTATTCTTCCAGGCATGGACGGGTTTGACGTCCTGCGGAATTTGCGT
>QHOW01000189.1:4418-4897 GCA_003219435.1 Verrucomicrobiota bacterium
GATGATTATTTGCCAAAGCCGTTTGCGATGCGGGAGTTGGTGGCGCGCGTAAACGCTCTTGGGCGACGTTATCCGGAGGAACCGGTGCTCAACCTTCGAGTTGGCGGTCTCACTTTGGATCTTGTGAATCACCAAGTCTATCGTGGCTCGCGCAGGCTCGAATTGTCCGCGCGCGAGCTGATGTTGCTCAAGGTACTCATGCGCGAGCCGGGCCGCGTTTTTACTCGCACCGAACTCTGCGAACGCGTCTGGGAACACGAGCACGAATATGACACAAAGCTTGTTGAAGTTTTCATCGGGCGCTTGCGGAAAAAAATCGGCAAACCTCCGCTGATTCACACGGTGCGCTACGTGGGTTACACGATTCGCGAAGGACTGTAAAACTTCCGGCTCTTGGTTTGAAAGCGGCGGGGAGCCAAACAACGTTCTCGAGAAATCTAAGACGCGCCCCTCCTGAGATCGGGCAGGTAACAATCGTG
>QHOW01000201.1 GCA_003219435.1 Verrucomicrobiota bacterium
GGGAACGGATCGAAGCGCTCGAGGGATTCAAGAGCGGCAAATACGAAGTAATGGTGGCGACCGATATCGCCTCACGCGGGCTCGATATTGCCGGAGTAAGCCACGTCATCAATTACGATGTGCCGGAGCATCCGGAAGATTATGTGCACCGCATCGGGCGCACCGGCCGGGCGCAAAATGTCGGCGACGCGTTTACTCTCATGAACGGCGAAGAACTGCCTGCTTTGCAGGCAATCGAACATTTCATTGGCCAGAAAATCCCACGACTGAAACTGGAAAATTTTTCCTACATGTACACCGCGCTGTTTGAACCGGAGTCCGCGGCCGGAGGCAAACGCGCCATCGGCGGCGGTCGCACTCATCGCGGATATTCGTTCGGACGGCGACGGCGCTGATTGCGTAGCGCACGCGTCTCGCGTGCTGGCGATGGTGTCCGCGCCATCGCGGACTTTCGAGGACGGTTTGAAACAGAGTCGGCTTTTGTAGCGCAAAGAAAATTCGTTGCGGCGCGACGCCCCCTTCGGCTGCGCTCAGGGCAGGCTCCACCAGCACGCGGGACGCATGCGCTACCCAGACGGAGTGCGCGAATAAACGTCTTTTTCAGAATCTGGCGCGGCGACGCCAAAGACGCTTGTAATTTAGTTCACGTTGAACAAAGACTTGGATTCGCTGTTTATGTCGGAATCAAAGCTCACTGTCGAAGCCGGGATCACCGATCCCGGCTACAAGTCACAGGATCAGTTCGATCAGCTGCAGAAGAAACTCGTGCCGCTGTGGAAATCGATCGAGTGCTTTAATCAAGATCCGCAGACGATTGTTGTCGTGCCATCGCTTTCGGTCGATATGGCGGGCGCTGGCGCAGTAGTGCAGGCGTATGAAGAACGTTTTTTGTTCCTTCTCCTATTGCTCCGTCAGCCCCGGGCCCGGCTGATCTATGTCACTTCGCAAACCATTCTGCCGAACATAATCGATTACCACCTCGATCTGTTGCCCGGCGTCATCCCGAGTCATGCGCGTCCGCGGTTGTTCCTACTCTCGCCGCTTGACGCTTCGGTGCGTCCGCTGACCGAGAAACTGCTCGAGCGGCCACGCCTGATCGAACGAATACGCTCCTTAATTTCGGATCCCGATCGCGCTCACCTTGTTCCGTATAATACGACCAATCGCGAGAAAGAGCTGGCCCTGCGGCTCGGCATTCCAATGTACGGCGCCGATCCTGTATTTTTCCCGCTCGGAACAAAGAGCGGGTGCCGGCAAATCTTCATGGAAGAAGATGTCGCGCATCCCATCGGCCATGAGAACCTCGGCAGCAAAGAGCAAGTGATTGAGACGATCGTGCAGATGAAGGCGAGGAAGCCGTCAATCAAACAAGTTCTGGTCAAGCTCAACGAGGGCGTTTCTGGCGAGGGCAATGCTCTTGTTGATCTAACAGGGCTTCCGTCTCCGGCCGACTCGAAAGAGCGAGCCGCAATAGATGAGCGTCTCAGAGGAATGCAGTTCGAGCTGAAGGGAACGACCTACGACGGCTACATGAAAAAGTTGCAAGAGCGCAAGGGCATCGTCGAAGAGCGCATCATGGGAGAAGAGTTTAGGAGTCCAAGCGTGCAACTTCGCGTCACGCCGCTCGGAGCAGTTGAATTACTTTCGACTCACGACCAGCTACTGGGCGGTCCGTCAGGACAAAGCTATCTCGGATGCGTTTTCCCGGCCGATACCGGCTATGCCGGGTTAATCACGCGGGAAGCGGCCAAGGTTGGCAGACGTCTCGCCAAAGAAGGAGTCATCGGGCGCTTTGCCTTGGATTTTGTGGTGGTGCGCTCGAACGGAAAATGGGAGCCGTACGCCATCGAGATCAATTTGAGAAAAGGCGGAACTACCCATCCGTTTTTGACTTTGCAATTTCTCACCGACGGCACATACCATCCGGAGACTGCGATCTTCACTGCTCCGAACGGCCAGCATAAATTTTTCGTCGCCAGCGACCACGTCGAGTCGCCGCTGTATCGCACTTTGACCCCGGACGATCTTTTCGACATTGTCGTGCGGCACAATCTTCACTTCAATCAACCACGACAGACCGGTGTGGTCTTTCACATGATGAGTGCTCTGGGGGAACTGGGAAGAACAGGGCTGACTGCGGTTGGCAATTCGCATGAGGAAGCGAAGGCCCTGTACAAGCGCGCGGTGGCAGTGCTGGATCAGGAAGCGCAGGCTTCGCCACGGTAAAAGCGTTGCTTCCTTCGCCAAGGCTTCCGTAGGCCAAGGAAGCGTTAAAGCGTTAAAAAGGTTAAAAGCGTTACAAGAGTCACAAGAGTCACAAATGGGGTCGCTACAATGACAAAATCCCGGCGTCGCGGAGCTCCGCCCTCCAATTTCGGCTGATGCGTTCTGGAGGGGCGATCTCCGGCGGGCCCGCCGGATCCGGCAGCTACAAAGCGATCGAAGCCGGTTTGGTGCCAAGTGGGCATTTGGCTCCGTCATCCAGAATCGGACGAAAAAAACAAAGAGAAATAAAAATAAATAAAACCAGAATCGGACGAAAAAACGAATCAAAAAAAAACCTCAGCCTTAATTCCATCCCATGAAAAAGAAATCTGCTTCACAATCCGCCCGCCGTAGCCTTGGCGAAGGCGGGTTCTTTAATCTGCGCGTTTTGATCGGTCTGTTTATAGTCCTGGCCGGCGTCTTTCTGGCGCTGCTGGGCTTTGGCACATTCTCCGCACAAGCGCAGCAGCATAACGTTACTACCACTTCTATCGACCCTCTGGTGCCTGCCGGATTTGACTGTTCCCGCATTGAGGAGCTGGGCATCGACAAGCAGGAAAACATGCGGGCACAAGCCATCATGATTTTCTGCGGCAGGGCAGAGGGCGGTACAGCTTCGCCTTCGGGCACCTTCTCCCAGGTTGTCCAACAACTGCTGCCCGCGCCCCTGGCGTATGGCGCCGGCGATGTAAACCTGATCACCGGCACGGAGAGCTCTCCCAACATTACCCAGTCGGAGACATTCACGACCGTTAACCCCGAGAACCCCAACCAGATCGTTGTCGCCTACAACGACTCACGAGGCCGCAACGCCAGCCCCATCAACATCTCCGGGGGATCGGTCTCCACCGACGGCGGCGCCACCTTTAGCCGCCTCACCCTCGCCAGCGGTCAAGGCCCTTTCTCGAATACCGTGGGCGACCCCGTTATTCTCTTCAACGGGCCAACCGACACTTGGTACACTGTGTGGCTTGACGGAGCCTGCGGCGGTCAGGGCCTGGGCGGATACAAGTCCGCCACTCCCTGGGACCCGAATAGTTGGACCCATTACAACTGCGTTCACAGCGGCGGCAGCGATGACCGAGAGTCTGGCTATGCGGACAACAACATATCCTCTCCCTTCTACGGGCGGATGTACGTCTCCTGGAATGACTTCGGTCGTGGCCAGGGCATCTTTGTCCGCTTCTCCACTGACAACGGAGTCACCTGGACCAACGAGCGACAGATCACCACCGGCATCCCCTTCATCCGCAACGTCCAGATCACCGGTGACAAGGTCAACGGCGACGTCTACATCGCCGGGATGGACGAAGGCGGCGGAGGGTTCCCCCACAACGACATCAACCACCTCTACAGGTCCACCGACGGGGGCAACACCTGGACCTCCACCTACACTGGATCCGCCTTTTCCGGGCCGGGCGTTACCGCTGTGGGCTACTTTGCGTGCATGTTTTCCGATGGCGGTGGCTACTGGCGGCACGAGGGTTGGGGTGAGCCTGCCGCCTACAACCAGGTCGTTCACCTCGTCTATGCTCAGCACGGCACTGGCGCTGACGCTGGGGATGTCTATTACATCCGCTCGACCGACAGGGGGGTTAGTTTTAGCGCGCCATTCAAGTTGAACACTGATGCCACGACGCGTCCTCAGTGGCAGCCCAACCTTTCGGTCAGTGACGCGGGCACCCTCTTTGCCACCTGGTACGACGCACGGGAGAGCGCGAGCTGCACCCGCGGTAGCCCAGCGGTTCCGTGTTACAGGATGTGGTCTCGCAAGTCCAACGACAATGGCGTGAGTTGGCTGCCTGACGATACATTGTCGGACGTAGTGAGTCCTCTGCCGGCGCAACCCGATCCGGGCATTCAGGCGACCTATGCGGGCGACTACGATTACGGCTCGGCGGTGCTCGTCAAGCACGCGACTTCATGGGTGGACGGGCGAGTGGCAATTGCCGGCGCCTCCCAGCAGGATGCCTTCACTGACACATCGCCAACTCCTACACCTACGCCAGCTCCTAGTCCGACGGCAACGCCCACCCCGACTGCGACTCCGACGGCTACACCTACGCAGTGTGTTGTGCCTAATTTTATTGGAACACAAATTCGGCGTGCGACCCAGACTTGGGTAGCTGCCGGATTTAATAGCAATAACATCACGACCATTGGCAATCCCGGTCAGAAAATCAACTCGCAAAGCCTACCGGCTGGATTCGTTGGCAACTGCGGAACAACAACAATAACAGTTAGTCATTAAAACTATCGAACGCCAATACCCACATCCACTGTGACTCCGACGCCGGCACCCGGGATCACGCTCAGTGCGTGTGGCTACAGTATAGGGTCGGCACGTAGTGGACCTCTCCTGGAGCGGGGCGACAACGCCTAATGTCGACGTTTACCGCAACGGCGTTGTGATCGCCACGACCGGGAATGACGATTCTACACCGATCGGCCAGGCACCTGCGGTCATGCCTCCTATACGTATCAAGTATGTGACGCAGGTACGGCAAACCCGACACGGCGGGCCGCGAACCGCAGGGAGGTCGTTGAAGCGTTAAAGCGCGCGGTTCGTGCCTCGCGGCTGACGCGCGCAGCCAAAATGGGAAAAGACAGCTGGCGTCGTTTGATGACCAAAAGTAACAAAATTGTTACTAATCTTTAATTGCCAGTTAAATGGCCCCCGGCCAATGTTTTGTCCGAAAGTCCAGGAGTTCGCGAGAGCAAGAAAATCTAAATAAACTTTTGACTCCTTTCCTTTCCTAGCTAGACGAAGAGAAACAAAAAACTAAAACATTAACCTAAAATCCATCCATGAAAAAGAAATCCGCTTCACAATCCGCCTTCTTTAATCTGCGCGTCTTAATTGGCCTGTCTGTAGTTTTGGCCGGCGCCGTTCTGGCGCTGATCGGCTTTGGCACGTTCCCCGCGCCGCCTGCGAGCATGGCACAAACCCGGCCCACTTTTACCCAGTTCGTCAACCCACTCCTCATTCCTCCGGGATTTGACTGTGCCCAGATTCGGGCGCTGGGCATCGACAGGCAAGAAAACCTTCGGGCTGGAGCAATCATGATTTTCTGTGGCGAGGCCCAGGGAGGTGCACCTTCCCCGAGTGCTGCGTTCTCCCAGTTTGCCCAAAGCCTGCTACCATCACCCCTCGCATTTGGCGGCACGGACGTCGACCTGATCACCGGCGCCGATACCGGTTCCCACATTACCCAGTCGGAGACATACAGTCTGGCTAACCCGGATAACCCCAACCAGATCGTCGTTACCTATAACGACTCACGCGGCGTCTTCGCCAACCCCATCAACATCTCCGGCGCATCAGTTTCCACCGACGGCGGCACTACCTTTACCCGCCTCACCGCCGCCAACGGTCAAAGCCCTTTCCAAAATACCTTCGGCGACCCCGTTACTCTGTACAACAGCAACCTCGGGACTTGGTTCGCTATCTTCCTTGACGCGGCCTGCGGCGGTCAGGGCATCGGCGGGTACAAGTCCACCAATCCCTCAGATCCCACTAGCTGGAGCCATTTTTGCGTTCACAACGGCTCCTTTGACGACCGAGAGTCTGGCTTTGCCGACAACAACTCAGCCTCTCCCTTCTTTGGGCGGATGTACGTTTCGTGGAACAACTTCGCTGATGGAGGGAGCCTCAGAGTCCGCTTCTCTACTGACAACGGTACCACCTGGACCGAGCGACAGCTGGCCCCGGCCAACCCATTCATTCGTGATGTCCAGATCACCGGCGACCCGACCAACGGCAATGTGTATGTCGCCGGCATGAACGAAGGCGGCGGAGGTACTGGCGGGCCTCGTAGCAACAAAATCTATAGATCAACCGACGGTGGAAACAGTTGGACCAACACCTTCACTGGTGCCAACTTTCGCCACCATGTTCAATGGTTACTGGCGACACATGGGCTGGGGTGAGCCTGCCGCCCTCAACAACGTCGTTCACTACGTCTATGCCCAGCACGGCGCTGGCAACGATGCCGGCGACATCTTTTACATCCGCTCCACCGATAGCGGCGTCACCTTCAGCACGCCACTCAAGTTGAACACCGATACCACTACCCGTCCCCAGTGGCAGCCGAACATTTCAGTCAGCTCGGGTGGCACCCTCTTCGCGATGTGGTATGACGCGCGCGGGAGCGCTAGCTGCCAGAAGGGCAACCCAGGCGTTCCCTGCTACCAAATGTGGGGGCGCAAGTCCACCGACAACGGTGGTACCTGGCTCGCCGATATGGCGTTCAGCGACGTAATCACCCCGCTGCCCGCCCAACCCGACCCAGGGATCGTGGACTGCTATGTGGGCGACTACGACTATGCCTCTGCAGTGGCCACTGACCACATCAGCGCATGGGCGGACGGGCGCGTGAGCGTCAGCGGGCAATCCCAGCAGGACACCTTCTTCGATAAGGAACCAACCGGAGCCGCTGGAGGCATCCCATGCGGAGACCTGGTTTCTTTCCAGGTGCGCTGCAAGTCTGTTACCGGCGGCGACAAATTGCAGGCCAGGCTTACCCTCACCGATACGAGCCACTCGGGCGAGCAGGTCACCATCACGGTCGATGGCAATCCCAATTCCGTGACAATCAATGGCAACGTGGCCAAACTTCAGATTAACAACCCGGGGGTCGGGCCACACACGGTTGAACTTACTGATCCAGCCGGTTGTTTCCCGCCGTCTACGCCGAATTGTCCCTAATGCAGACTGTTAGTGCAATGGCTTCATCATCTTCATGCTCGAAACTCACATTGCAGGATCGACTTAGGTTCCGGCAGTAGGGGACAAACGGGCCACTTCTCTGTCAACGCGGCGTCCGGCAGCTGCCGGACGCCGCCATGCAGAACCAATCCAATAACAAAAATAGTTCTATGACTTCAAACCGCGCATTCACATCACCGCAATTGCGGCGTCTCTTTTGCTCATTGTTCTTTCTCGCAGCCGGCATCGCTGCGCTGGGGGCTTTCGGCTCCTCGCGTGCTAGCAATCAGAGTGGCCCGCCTATCCAGGATGTGGGCGCGATGAAAAAGATCGCGCCCTGGGTGATGGATCATACAGCCAACGGCCAGCAGGCGGAATTTCTTGTCGTGCTAGCTGACCAGGCCGACCTGAGTGGAGCAGCGGCTCTGCCGACAAAGGGCGAAAAGGGCCGCTATGTGCGGGATGCGCTGTGGAATAAGAGTCAGGCAACGCAAGGGCCGATCCTGCAATGGCTGCGCGACCGCGGGCTCGAGCATCGCTCCTTCTATATCGTCAACGCAATTTTAGTGAAGGGCAACCGCGAGACGGCCGAGATGTTGGCTGCTCGCCCGGACGTGGCACGCGTCGAGGGTAATCCGCAGATTCAAAATTTGCTTCCTCAAC